>JAHEFC010000417.1 GCA_024640385.1 Sphingobacteriales bacterium | reverse complement strand
ATACTATAAACGAAGAACTATCAATAATCCTTAAGATCCTCAACAAAAGCATTGTAACTGCAAAACAGAATAGAATAAAAAAGAAATAAAAAAAAGAGAGAAAGCGCACAAACTCTTTCTCTCTTTCTCTCCGACTCTCTGACTCTCTACGCAGAGACTTAAAAATCAGGGATGTCTGCCTAATTCATCCATCACCTTAAAGTGTGAATGAACGGCTTGCGCCATGGTAGGGAAATAATTATATCGCAGACCGAATTTCTCGCATGTGTCGCGAACGATCTGGCTGATCGCGGGATAATGAATATGGCTGATACGCGGAAAAAGATGGTGCTCGATCTGAAAATTCAGGCCTCCGCAATGCCAGGTCACCAGCTTGCTTTTAGCAGCAAAATTTGCCGTGGTCTTCACCTGGTGAATGGCCCATTCGTTTTCGATCTTCAAAGGCTCAATGCTGGCAGCACTGAACTCTGCGTGTTCAACCACGTGCGCTAATTGGAATACCAGTGCGAGGATCAGTCCCAGCACAAAATGCATCACCAGGAAACCCACCAGCCAGGCCTGCCATCCGAGGGCAGCCACCGGGATCACAACATAGACTACAATGTACATGATCTTGCTGGCCCAGAAAATGAAATGCTCGGTGAAATCCATCGGCTTCAGTTCCGTGGTATATATTTTCTTGGAGAAATATTTAATGAAATCAGAGATCCACATGAAAATGGATGTGAACCCGTACAGCATGAACATATAATATCCCTGGAACTTATGCATGGGCTTCCATGGCTGTGAAGCGCATTCCCTCATGAAGGGCATATTATTGATATCATCATCCACACCGTCTACATTGGTATAGGTATGATGAATGATATTATGTTTCAGCTTCCAGAGAAATGCATTACCGCCCAGCGCGTTCATGCTGAGGCCAAACAAATAGTTCACCCATTTTTTGGTTGAATAGCTGCCATGGCAGGCATCGTGCATGATATTGAAACCGATCCAGGCCATACCGGCACCGAAAGCAGCCGCCAACAGCACCCCAAGCCAACCCGGCATGGGGATCACCATAACACTGACATAAATGGCCAGGGTAACTGTGATCAGGATCGCTGATTTAATGTAAAGTTTGCTGTTACCTGTTTTCCTGATATTGTTCTTGGAAAAATACTCGTCAACAGCAGATTTCAGGGTGTTGAAAAAAACCTTGTTGCTGTTGTTAAAACTGACTTTGTACTGCATGCGGGAAAAAACTACTAATGAATTGTTTAAAACAGGGACAAATCTCGCCCCTTGCGGGCGTAAAGGTAGTACAAAATGGTTTAGGAGGGATGTTAAAATCAAGGTCAAAAATGAAAAAGTCATAAGTCAAAAAATCCCACCAGATGCCCTTTTTACTTTTAAATTTTAAATTTTTAATTCATTTTGAACGGTACCAACATCTCAAATACCGGAATATTGACCGAAAACTGCTTTTTTGTAGCAATATCTTCCATTAAATAGGTCCCGTGCATTTTGCCCATTTCCGTCTTCAGGTTGCACCCGCTGATATACTGGTACTGCTCTCCTGCGTTGATCTGTGGCTGTACACCTACCACTCCTTCCCCCTCTACTTCCCGATGGCTGGCATTGCTGTCAAAAATGAACCAATGCCGCCTTAAGAGTTTAACCGGAAAATCATTCTTGTTTTCGATGGTGATCCGGTAAGCGAACATGTATTCGCTGTTCACCGGATTACTGTAATCCGGCTGATAGAAGCTTTCTACGCTCACCTTTACCCCTTCTGTAACCTTTGAAACCATACCGGCGAACTTTATAGTTAAATTTAAAAAAAATAACGCCAGGTTATAATATTTGTGCCCAAATTACCGGAATTAAAGCAGGTAACCGAGTATTTTTGCGGCGCTCTTCAGTATAAACAACCAGGTTAATAAAAAGTTTTTCTATGAAAATAGCAGTTGCCAAAGGAGACGGAATTGGACCCGAGATCATGGATGCCGTTCTGGGGATCTTCAAGGCTGCCAATGTGGGCCTTGAATACGAATTTGTAGATATGGGTAAATGGGTGTTCGACAAAGGCTATTCCAACGGAATGACGCCTGAAGCCCAGCAAACCATTGAAACCCTGGGGATCCTGTTCAAAGGGCCAATGGAAACGCCCAAAGGCAAAGGCGTGAAAAGTGTAAATGTAACCGCCCGCAAAACCTGGAACACGTATGCCAATAAGCGCGTTTTCCAGACCCTTCACGGCGTTGACACTGTATTCAGCAAAGCCGGTATCCCCATCGATATAACCGTTGTGAGAGAGAACATAGAAGATACCTACGGTGGTATAGAACATATGCTAACCCATGACGTTGCGCTCAGCAGGCGTTTCATCACACGTCCCGGAAGCATGCAGGTGATCAAATATGCATTCGAAATGGCCCGCAAGAAAAACGCAAAACGTATCACTTGCGGACATAAGGCCAATATCATGAAGATCACCGATGGCCTTTTCCTGGAATGTTTTCACGAAGTGGCGAAGGAATATCCCGAGATCAAATCAGATGATGTTATTGTGGATGACCTCTGCATGAAACTGGTCACCCGCCCTGATCTTTTTGATGTGGTTGTACTTACCAACTTGCAGGGCGATATCGTTTCAGACCTTTGCGCAGGTCTGGTTGGAGGACTTGGATTCGCACCTTCCGCAAATATTGGCGATCACATTTGCATATTTGAAGCGGTGCATGGAACAGCTCCAGACATAGCCGGAAAAAATATTGCCAACCCTACAGCACTTTTACTCAGTGGCCTTGCCATGCTGCGCCATCTCGGCCTGATGGAAAGTGCAGCTACTGTAGAGAACGCCTTATTGTACACGCTCGAAAAAGGCGTCAGGACCGGCGATTTCGGCGACCGTTCAAAACCTGCTTTGAACACAACCGAGTTCTCAAATGCCATTGTTGCAAATTTTGGCAAACTGCCTGAACAGGGTGCCAAACCAACCTGGCCGAACATGCCCATCACGCCAACTACATTCAAGCTGGAAAAAAATCCACTGATCATGAGTAAAGAGATGGAAGAAGAAACCATCGTGGGTGTGGACATGTTCATCGAAAGTGCTGAACAGCCGGGAGAAGTAGCTGAGAAATGCCTTAAACATACCCTGGATCTTTTTAAACTGGTCACAATCAGTAATCGCGGTACCCAGGTTTGGCCCAAAGGATCCATTTTCACCAACCTGGTAAACCAGTATCGTTGCCGGTTTGAAAGCATTGGCGATGCTCCGCTCAGCCAGATCGATATCATTGAATTATACAAGCGCCTGGGGCAGGATTTCAAGATCTGCTCAACTGAACTGTTGAATATGTGGGGCGATAAGAAAGCGTATTCACTGGCGCAGGGACAATGATAAGTGTTTTGGCCGGTTAGTGTGTTAGCCGGTTAGTGCATTAGATAAGCAAGAAAGAGCCGAGACCATATAACTAACAAAGAGCCGCGATTTTTCGCGGCTCTTTGTTAGTTATCTCTATCATACTTATCTAATACACTATCCGGCTAACACACTAACCGGTCAGCACACTAAGAAATCTTGTATTTGTTCTTAGTAAGATAATCCCGCACTTTGTTTCGCTGGTCTCCCTGTATGATGATCTCACCGTCTTTCACCGAGCCACCGGTACCGCAATACTGCTTGATCTTTTTTCCAAGTTCCTCCATATCATCTTCGGTACCAATAAAACCGGT
>JAHEFC010000111.1:9190-10555 GCA_024640385.1 Sphingobacteriales bacterium | reverse complement strand
TCGGAGGCGACCCTAATAACGTGACCATCTTTGGTGAATCTGCAGGAGGCGTGTCAGTACATTCACTGATTACCATCCCCCAGGCCAAAGGCCTTTTCCAAAAGGCGATCATAGAGTCAGGTGGTGGACGTGACGGTGTACTTACAGGACGTCCGATCAATAAAGAAAATGCCGACCCCAATTACCCGGTATCGGCTGAAACCATTGGCGTGAATTTCGCAAAAAGGTATAAGATCGAAGGTACAGATGCTGCTGCATTGGCCAAACTGCGCGCCCTCAGTGCCGTGGAGATCGTTGATGAAGGCCAGGAAACAGCAGGACCAGGAGGTCCTCCTACTTATTCCGGTCCTATTCTGGACGGTCGTTTAGTTCCTGAGACCGCCGAGACCGTATATAAAGCAGGAAAACAGCCGCGCATACCCATCATCATCGGCTCGAATAGTGCAGAAGTGCCTGCTGGATTCGTCAACGCCAATTCGAAAGAACAACTCTTGTCCCAATTCAATAGCGTAAAGGATGAGATGATCGCGGCCTATGATCCTGACGGGAACACTGATTTTGCAAAGATGCTCACACTGGTCAACACAGACAAGGTATGGGCTGAGCCCGCCCGTTTTACTGCGCGCGCATTTGTAGCTAAGGGCGCACCGGCATACCTATATCTTTTCTCCTACGTGCCCGCCGCCATGCAACAGCGGATGCGCTTTGGAGCGTCTCACGCATCTGAAATTGCTTATGTATTCAATAACCTAAGAGCCCCGAATGGAGCCACCGTGGCAGCTAAAGACCAGGAGGTTGCCAACTTGATGAATAGTTATTGGGCAAACTTCGCCAAAACCGGGGACCCCAATGGCAAGGGACTGCCGAGATGGCCCGTTTATGATCCAAAAAAATCCGAAGTGTTCGAATTTCAACTAGACGGGACGGCGGTCAGTACACCGGATCAAAGAAAATCAAGACTGGACGTGATGGAGAAAGCCGCCGGGAAACGTTAGTATTGATCACACCATGTGCAGCTGCTAAAATAGAAACTTAGCCGATCACTCAATACTGATCGATGCATCCAATTTCAGGTATTTGCTGTTATCGTCGATATTATTTCTCAGTTCCAACAGCTGATTTTGAAGATTCCTGATCTTAGACTCCCGGTACTTTATATCTTCTTCAATGTCATTTTGGCTGATCTTATTTTCGTGATACTTGATTTTCAACTGTATCATTTGCGTGATAAGCGCTAAGGCGTCTTTAGAAGCAAATTCTCCCTGTATGAGTTGTATGTTCATATGATTGATTTTATTGTCCCTGGCCTAATGAGTACGCTGATTTACCGTCAAACGAATAGAGATTTTCAGTTTTTATGGTATC
>JAHEFC010000111.1:0-9180 GCA_024640385.1 Sphingobacteriales bacterium | reverse complement strand
GATGTCGGATTTTTTCATTTCCGTGCCTTCCTTAGGTTTGAAGCGGCACCTCCAGTGGTCTGTGCAGAAAGTTTCACTGAACCCGTCTGGCCATACTTTAATGCCCCGGTTTGTGATCATGGTCAGGTTGATCCCATTGTTCGACATTTCTTTCACTTTGCCTGCCAGTTCATTCGGATCGGTTCCGTTCCACTGAACAAAAATGTCAACACCTGCCAATTCTTTTTTCGCAGTTGGTCTGCGTTTGTATTTTGGCAGGTTCAGGGCTGAACTCCCTGAATAGGAAACCGCTTTGAGTATGGATGGCTTACTGCCCAGGTTTTGAATGACCGCTTTGGCAAATTCCCTGGTGCCCACTTTCATTTTACTAACGCCTTCTTTGTAGATGTCGTAGGTATGAATGCCATCTTCCAGTGTTTTCAGCCAGGCATTCTGGACTTTTTCTGCTACGGAAGTCTGACCGATATGATTCAGCATCATAACAGCGCCCTGCAGCAAGCCCGAAGGATTGGCCAGATTTTGCCCCGCTCTTCTTGGAGCAGATCCATGTATGGCTTCAAACATCGAGCATTCTTCGCCGATATTGGCAGAGCCAGCCAGCCCAACCGAACCGGTGATCTGGGCGGCTACATCACTGAGTACATCTCCATATAGATTCGGCATCACGATCACATCAAACGCTTCAGGCGTATCAGCCATTTTAGCCGCGCCGATATCTATTATCCAGTGCTCATTCTCTATCTCAGGATATTCTTTGGCGATCTCATCAAATACCTGGTGAAACAGTCCGTCTGTCTGTTTCATGATATTGTCTTTGGTAAAGCAGGTCACTTTCTTTCGCTTCTGTTGCCTGGCATATTCAAAGGCATAGCGGACGATTTTTTCGCAACCCGGCCGGCTGATCAATTTCAGGCATTGAACCACTTCGTCCGTTTGCTGGTGCTCTATACCAGCATACAGATCTTCCTCATTTTCCCTGATGATCACAATATCCATGACCGGGTGCTTGGTGCTTACAAAGGGATGCAGGCTCATGCAGGGCCTAACGTTCGCATACAGTCCAAGGAATTTGCGGGTGGTCACATTCAGACTCTTATAACCTCCTCCCTGTGGAGTTGTGATAGGAGCTTTCAGGAAGATCTTATTGCGCCTGATGGTTTCCCATGCTTCCGGGGCTATGCCCGAGGTATTACCAGCCAGGTAAACTTTTTCACCCACTTCAATTTCTTCCACCTCGATTTCTGCTCCTGCTGCTGAAATTATTTCCAATGTGGCATCCATGATCTCCGGGCCGATTCCGTCCCCTTTTGCAACTGTTATTTTTGTCATACGAAACTGGTTTTAAGATTTACGATGCGAAGCTGAGGGTTTTATTCCATAACTTATATTTATCTTCATAATGAATTACATAAGTATTTTTTATGAATTATACCCTGAACCAGTTACAGATCTTTCTTAAGGTCGTGGAAACAGAAAGCGTTACCAAGGCCGCCGAAGAGCTGCACCTTACCCAACCTGCCGTTTCCATTCAACTCAGGAATTTTCAGGATCAGTTTGAAATTCCCCTGACAGAAGTTGTAGGGAGAAAAATATATATCACGGATTTTGGAAGGGAAATTGCCGAGGCAGCGGAGCATATTATCAACCAGGTCCAGGCCATCAATTATAAAACCATGGCCTTTAAGGGGCAGTTGACCGGCAGGCTGAAACTATCTGTTGTTTCAACCGGGAAATATGTGATGCCCTATTTCCTGGCCGATTTCATAAACATGAATCCAGGTGTTGAATTGTTAATGGATGTGACCAACAAGAATAAAGTAGTGGAGAGCCTGGAGAATAATGAAGTTGATTTTGCCCTGGTTTCCATTTTACCGGCTACCCTGAATGTGGAGAAACTCGATCTGCTCCAAAATAAATTATACCTCGTAGGAAGGGCCGTAGAAAATTTCAAAAAGGGTATTAAAACCAAAGAGATCTTCAGGGACCTGCCCCTGATCTTCAGGGAAAAAGGTTCAGGCACCAGGCAAACCATGGAAAGTTTTTTTGACCGAAATAAGATCCCGGTTTTAAAAAAAATGGAACTGACATCCAATGAGGCCGTTAAACAGGCATTATTGGCAGGACTAGGCTATTCCATCATGCCTTTGATCGGGATCAAAAATGAACTCCACAATAATGAACTGCAGATCATCCCCACCAAAGGCCTCCCGATCAAGACCACCTGGAGCCTGATCTGGTTAAAAGGCAAGAAGCATTCTCCTGTTTCCCTTTCATTGTTAAACTATCTGAAAACCAAAAAGACTCAGATCGTTCAGGAGAAATTCAGTTGGTATGAACAATACTGACAATTCACCCCCTGGTATTGGTACATTCATCATTTGTCCACTAAAGGCTTAATGATAAACCCATAAGCATACTTCTTTTCCTTCAGCAAATACGGTGCGTGCGGCATAGCCCCCCAGCTATTGTCACCGCCCACTCCGCGTTGTTTCAGGTCCACATGAAGGGAAATGAAATTCCGAACGTTCAGGTTGGAAGGATGTTGATTTTTCTTGGTGATACCCGGATCCATGTCTTCCGCAAGATATGGCAGGGCACTGAAAGCAATTGGCTGCATCCCCCTGATCATTACTCCATGCCCCTTCGCCGATAACAATTTCACCCATCGAACATCCGTACGGGACCCGTTTTCCTGGGGACGGATATAGTTGGCCACAAACATATCACCCAACACCTGATTGTATTCACCCAGGAATGCTGAAGTTTTTCTATCGGCATAATTTTCCCAGGGGCCGCGGCCATAATAGCTGATATTTTCATATTCCCTGTCCACCTGCATGCGCATGCCAAATCGCGGCATTTCAGGCACCTGCGATTCACCCAGGTCCAGCATGGCTTCCAGCTTAAGTGAACCATTGTTTAAAATAGTATAGTTGACCTGGTATAATGCACCCACATCCGTGAGTTTGTACTGTACTTCTATCGTCAGGCCGTCTGCTGTTTTCTCACCGGCACGCACTGACACCAATTTCCGGTTAGCATGCGCACTGCGCCAGATGCCCAGCTTCTCGGGCATCTGGTTGCCAAAATCATTGTCAGTTGGTGCCCGCCAGAAATATGGTTCAGGGAAGGCATTCAGCACGGATTCCCCTTTCACCGTATAACTCATCCATTGCGCATTGGCCGTATTGAATTTCCCGGACACATCCCCGCTGCTAAAAATGATCATTACTCCATCCTTCCTGATCTGAAGATCACCCCTGCTGTCATCAACAGCAGAAAAATAACTATTTCCCGTATCCACAAATTGCTCCCTGGCCATTTCATGGCCCACAGGTATCATCGGTGCATCTGCTTTGGTATAAGCATATAGATCCAGGCTATATTCCGCGTCACTGCCAACAGCTGGAATAGGGAGTTTTACCTCTCTGGAACTCTGCGGTTGTAGGCTGACATCAAATAAGCCCGACTGTATTTCCTTGCCGGATTTCAACAACACCCATTTGAATTGAAATCCCTCGAGGGTGGTAAAACTGAAATTATTTTCTACGGTGATCAGTCCCTGCTTCCAGTCCTTATTTCGAAAAATAATATCCTGGTATACTTTCTTGACTTCATAAATACCCGGATGTGTTGACCTGTCGGCCGCCACCAATCCATTGGCGCAGAAGTTCAGGTCGTTCTGCAAATGCCCTGCCCCAAAATCGCCGCCATAACCCCAATACGTTTTACCATTTTCATCTTTGGTCCTGATCCCCTGGTCTACCCAATCCCAGATAAAGCCACCCTGCATATGCGGACTTGACTTTATGATGTCAAAGTATTCCTGGAAGTTGCCACTGCTGTTACCCATGGCATGCGCATACTCGCACATGATATAAGGTCTTTGCTTTGACGCATCAGCAGCATAATTTTTCATGGAGCCTATGGAAGGATACATGGGACAAACGATATCCGTATTCCGCTCCTCACCTGCCTGTTCAAACTGAACCGGCCTGCTCTTGTCTCTTTGTTTGATCCAGTCGTACGCATCAAAAAATACTTTTCCATTACCGCACTCATTGCCCATACTCCAGATGATCACTGAAGCATGGTTCTTATCACGCTCTACCATCCTGGTGATACGATCCATGATGGAAGGCTCCCATGATGGCAAATAAGCCGGGTGGACCGACTTATCCAGGTACCCCTGAAAAGTGGCTCCCATACCATGGATCTCTATATTGGCTTCATCCACCACATACAACCCAAATTCATCACACAACTGCAGCCAGAGCGGATCGTTGGGGTAATGCGATGACCGCACCGCGTTGATATTAAACTGCTTCATCAGCTGAATATCCCTGACCATCAGGTCCCGCGTGGGCACATGGCCCAGCACTTCATCGTGCTCATGCCTGTTCACACCATGCACCATCACCTTTTTTCCATTCACCAGCAACTGCGCATTACTGATCTCTATTTTTCTGAAACCGGTTCTATGGGAACTGACCTCAATGATATTGCCCTTGTTATCTTTTAAAGTGATCAAGGTGATGTACAGGTTGGGGGTTTCTGCGCTCCATTTTTTTACATTTTTCACTATGCCGCCTACTGAAATGGAACTGTCATTTTTCCCAAGCGCTTTTTTCAGTGACAATATTTTTCTGAGGTCGTAATCTACCAGTTCCACTTCGGCAAATACTTCAAGCTTATCCGGATTATTCACCTTGATATCAGCGTTGAATACGCCATTCGAATACGTTGAGTTCAGGTCCGAACGAATTTCAAAATCCCGGATGGAAACTGCATTCCTGGCCACCAGGTAAACATCTCTTTCAATACCGGTCAGGCGCCAGAAATCCTGGTCTTCCAGGTAACTCCCATCATGCCACCGGTACACCTGTGCGGCCAGAATATTCTTTCCTTCCTGCAGGTATTTGGTAATGTTGAATTCAGCAGGCAATTTGCTTGCTTTCGTAAAGCCAACCGGCTTCCCATTGATGTAGAGGTACATCGCGCCCGTTACGGATCCGAAGTGGAGGATCACATCTTTCCCTTTCCAGTTCTCAGGAACGGTAAATCCTGTTCTATAGGTGCCCACCGGAGCAAAAGAATGGTCAATGTGTGGCGGATTTTTCGGGAAAGGATAAATGATATTGGTATAGATCGGCAAGCCAAAGCCATTCAATTCCCAATTGCCTGGCACCGGTATTTCTTTCCAACCACCATCGTCAAAACCCGGCTCGAAAAAATTTACAGGCCTCCCGGACGGATCGTCCGTATAATGAAACTTCCAGCGCCCATTTAATGATCTGTACCAGGGCGACTTGCTGAAATCGTTCCTGATGGCCCTCTCTGCATCCGGATATGCCATAAAACTAACATGGCCGGGCTCTTTATTGATATCAACTATTTTTTCATTCTCCCATTCAGAATAGGTAAACGACTGCCCCATGCAATATTGAACTGCCATGAGCAGGATAAGGCAAAAAATCTTTTTCATCCTTCCTTGTTTAACTGAGTTCGCTATCCGTAAAGTACGGAATTTCAATGCTCACCCAAACAGTATCAGGTTTTACTGATCGTATTTCATGCCTGCTTATAATGAACCAGGCTCTGCGCCCGAAGTTTTTCAGCGGCCGATTCCGGCGTTATATCCCGCTGTGGATTGGCGAGCATTTCATAGTCCACCATAAACTTCTTTACCGTTGCGCTGCGCAGCAATGGCGGATAAAATTGCATGTGCCAATGCCATTACTTAATGTTCGGGTAGCCATCCTGAATATTTTGGAAAAGAATAAAATAGTGCTCCCATAACAGGTTTCAGCTGCTGACAAATGGTTTTTGGCAGATGAAACGTGGCCGCCATCTCGTCTTCCTTACAATTTTGTCCCCTGAAACAAGATGGATGCCTTTATGGATTGGGCTTTCAGGTGTAAAAACTTCTTCCTTTCCCCATCATCCTTGAAATGCTCAAAATCCTGCTGGCTGTCAAATTCTACGAGGTGGATCTCGTAAGGCTTGTCCATATGATGCTCTATAAATGCATTATCATCCGGCCTGATCCGCAGTAAAAGGCGCCCATTATATCTTGAAATTGTTGGAATAGCAATATGCTCAAATTCATCAAAAACCTCTTCCTGCCCTTCGATGATATATATTAATTGAATGATGTAGATCATTTTCTTTCTGATTTCAGCCGGGGTTTTGCTTCAAAAAATCTCCGTCAATAATAAGGAGCTTCACTCCATGTTCAGATATTGATCGATGTGAACTCATCCCGTCAGACACTACATAAGATTCGCCTTTCACCAGCCTGAGATTTTCACCTGTGCCCAACTCGCTGGTAAATTCCCCTTCCAGACAATGCACGATATGCCCTTTCTGGCACCACTGGTCTGAGAGATATCCGGCGGAATATTCCACCAGTCTTATCCTCAATCCATCCAATTGCAGGGTCTGCCATATGGCTGTACCTGTTTCACCTTTATATTCTACCTGGTCAATCTGGGTCCAGTCTATTTTCAAAAAAGGAATTTTACTCATGATGATGATTGGAAAAATGTTTGCAGGCAGTTCTACTAGGCCCCAAACTGCTTCAGATGATGGTCACAGTGTTTATAAATGAACTGCCCCAGCTGTTCCTTAGTCATATCCCCGAAGAACCAATGGGTGAATGTTTCATGATTGAATGTTTCATACCTTTCAATCAGTTGCCTCCAGGCAGCCCGCTCTTTTTCAAAATCCAAATCTTCCTCATGCACCCTGAATATGGGTGAAGTTGGAGCATTCTTTTTAAAACCGCTGGATTCATCCTTTAAAATGGCTTTAATGGCTCCCTTCCCGAACAGTCTTCCATGCAACGACCGCTTTACTTTCACGTTGCCATAATAGTATTCTTCACATTTGGCACAATGTTTAACCATTTGGGCAACAGTCATCTTTCCCCATCGGGCGGTGGAATTCTTGCTTAATGTATTGATCCGGCCAATCACTTCATCTCTAGTGCTTTTATCAAATATTGATCGCATAACCTACAATTTGGTAAAACATAAGCCTGTTCAAACCCCTCTATTTTAATGGGTAGATCATCAGGAAGCCAACTTTCCAATTGTAATGAAGCTAAAAATAATTTACTGAATGGGAAGCAGCCATTTCTTATATATCGAACTCAAATCGATATGGCAGGCTTCATTGATCAGTAGAGGGAACTCTTCCATTGTAAATGGCCGCCTGTTCTCCTTTGACCAATTGTATAAATAACGGAGTACATCTTTCATTGATCTGGTTCCATTGGACTTTTCCTTCAGATAATTATCCATTTCAACAGCCATCAATGCTCCCCTTGAGAAAACAGCACGGCCCAATCTGAAATCAGCGGAGTACATCGTAGACGCCGCTTGGGACAATTGCTGCAGCGAAAGCTTTTTTATCTCCGAAGAAGTTTTATACACACTATTGTCAAAATTTATCTTCATATTCTGCAACTTTAATTCATCATAAGGCAGAAACCACATAAAGCCTTCATTGTACCAGATATTATTTATAATTGGAGGGATCTCCATTACATAAGGACGGTATGCATCGCCATAGCTTCGAAGCGGAATCAACGCATGCCCCATATGGTGCAGGAAGGTGGGCATAGTCCTTTTTATATCATCCCTGCTCATGGCCGTTCTTCTCATACCTGTAGTATCACCAAAAAATGTTGAACTGCTCAGATGTTCCATACCCAATGAAGGATAATTGCCTTTTTCAAGGGGTAGAGATTTGATCAGCATGATCGAATAATGCTGAAAAGGAAGTTCTCCAAAATAATCCTTTAATATTTCCATACTCATCGTGCCCTGCAACCCATAATCGTCGATCCACTCCTCCCTGGTCTGGCAATAAGAAGCAACAAATAATGGCGTAATGCCTTTGAACTCCTTTACCTGGAAAGCCGTACCCATAAATAGCTGACCATCGGCTAATTCGTAATAGTTTTCCGCATTAATATCCATGCCGCCTTTGGCTAAGACCGCTGCAGGTTGATTTGTCGAAAAAATGGACCAGTTTGTGAATGTGCTGACCTTGCACTGAACTTTTTGCTTTTCCGTTCCTTCGATCCAGCCAAAAACGGAATAGTTCAGAATACCTGCAAATCCCGGTCTTACAATAGAAGCCTCCGCTGGCATAGAGTTCCTCTCCATTCTATTAAGATCCACTTCATACTCTATCCTGACAACCTGCCTTCCCGTATCGGCATAAGACCAACGTGGTGCACCAAGTCCATTTTTTACCATGGCGTACTTCACTCCGCTATTACTAACTACAAAAATGTTGGTTATAAAATGGTCATAATAGCAAACACCGTAATGACCGGGAATAGATCGGGGCATAATAAAACTTAGGGGTGCTGTGAGCGGGGAAGATGCTTCAACAGAAACTTTCAAAACCGAAGCCGAGCTGTCCTTATAACTTAATGTATACCTTAACTGAGCTGAGGAAAATGAACTAAAAGAAGAAATGGCGATCAGTATAATTAAAATCCTCATCAGGCAAAATTTAAATTTTACCTAATGTACAGCATTAATAAACAGGTACAAATACCATCAAAATGACAATTAGCTCACCCTGTTATCTGGTATTGTTTACCAGCTTCATTTTAACCAACGGATAGGGTCTGCCCTGGTCGTCTTTTTCAGTTCGCTCAAATGCTACAAATCCAAACTTCTTATAGAATTCCAAGGCATTCACATTTTGTTCGTTTACATCCAGTTTATCCGCGTTCAATTCATTCACCGCAAAACTCATTAGCTTTTTTCCAAGTCCCCGTCCAAAATATCCGGGATCTAAAAACAGCATTTCTATTTTGCTGTCTGCCACTCCAATAAATCCCAATACCTGGTGCTCATCAGTAAGACAAAATACCTGCAGCTCATTAAAGTCCAGAGACCGCACCAATTCTTTGATTTCTTCAAAGTCTGATCTGGTTAAAAACGCATGTGTAGCAAGAACTGAATTTTCCCAAATTGCCAATATCTGTTGTCTGTCGCTGTCCCTGAAAGCCCTGATTTCATAACTATTCAAACTCATGTTCGATACTGTTAAGTTCACTTTTTATATAATAGCTCTTCCAGATCCTTCCAACCATATCCACCGTGGAATTCACCGTTTTTTGCAAACAGCTTTTCCGCTCCCATCTTTTCGTAAAAT
>JAHEFC010000110.1:2437-10597 GCA_024640385.1 Sphingobacteriales bacterium | reverse complement strand
AACACCGGGACGGCCATCAGTAGTTACTGTAACACCAGAGGCACGGCCCTGTAACTGAGATTCAGCGTTTGCAGCCGGCTGAGATTTCAGATCTCCTGTATTAACTACTGCAACAGAACCTGTGATGTCTTTCTTCGCCTGAGAAGAATAACCTGTCACAATCACCTCGTTAAGGGTGCTGGTTCTCTCTTTTAGTTGTACAGTAAAATCCTGCCTGTTCGCCACTGGTACCTCAACAACATCATATCCGATGTAAGAAATGACCAGTGTACCGCTGGCCGGCGCTGTAATGGAAAAAGAACCATCAGCTGCAGTAGAGGTTGCTGTTGAAGCACCCTTAACCGCAATTGTTGCACCCGAGATCGGATTTCCGCCGGGGCCGGTTATTTTTCCCGTGATTGTTTTTTGAGCGAATGCTACGGTACAAAGTAGCATGGAAAGAATAAGCATTGGGATAGTTTTACCCCAGCTTTTCAGGAGTTTTTGTTCCATAAGACAACACAGTTAGAGTTGGTAAAAATTTAAAAAAATGCTAACGAATTTTGACAACAGTATCTAAAAATAGAATTTTAGTTTCTAAATGTTAAAAAAATATTAAAAGATTTTCAATCAATTTCTGAATGTGTAATTCGTACACATTTGGTGTTTGTGGATAGCTTTCTAAAATTGTTCGAGGAAAAGGTTGTAGTGCTGATGATAGGGTTAGCGCAAAGCTGACATGACAATAGTAATGTTTTTTCCGCTGCTTTTTTCCAAATTTTTTTTTGAATATTCGTCCACCATGAAAATTCTTAACCTCATCTTCTGTATTCTGTTCATCATTTTCGCTGCGCTCCAATACAATGATCCCGATCCTTTTGTATGGATGCCCATCTACCTGTTTGCTGCATTCCTCTGCTGGCGGGCTTACAAAGGAATTCATCACCGCTCCCTGTACATCGTTGCAATAATTATCTACCTGATCTACGCCGTCTATCTTGTTTTCGAAAAGAACGGCGTGATATCCTGGGTATCTGACCATGCTGCTGAAAGTATTGTCGAGACCATGAAAGCAGAGAAACCATGGATCGAAGAAACCAGGGAATTCGGTGGGCTCATTATCCTGATCGTTGCGATGGCAATCAACTTAAAGAGAGACAGAGAGTAAGAGAGGCAGAGAGTAAGAATTCTTTCTCTCTGCCTCTCTTACTCTCTGTCTCTCATATCGTTTCTTACCTAAGTTTAATTCCTGTAACCGCCATCATCGCACTCTCACCGGCATCGGCCTTGCGCAGCCTGATCACCATCTTCTTTGATTTGGTTCCGGCCGGGATCTTGATCACTGCAGTATTCTCAGCCATAGGTGTCATTTTTGTTACCCCAACTTCGCTGACCTTGGTGCCTGTTACATCATCTTTAAATACTTCAATGATATAACCCTGCGATTTGAATGCAGTTTGACCACCATAGACCACTTCCACTTCTTTCACATACTGCATGTCAATATCAAATGCCATCCAGCCTCCATCTTCCATGATCGCAATATTGTTGGCACCCATGTCCATCACCTGAACCTTCTCTTTGGCACTGTTCATTCTGGGCTTCAATACCGCACTGCTTACAAATACAGCATCGGATCCGCTCAGTGGCCTCTTGCCTGCACCGCCTTTGTCAGTATAGGTTGCAGAGATCTGCATGAGTTTTCCGCCTTCCACATCTTTACCGGAAGGAGTGATCGTTCCCTGTGCAGGTAATGACTTCTCCGTGGGTTTGTTCAGCGACATGATCCAGGTCACGATCTTCTGCGCGTCAGCAGGTTTTAGATCAGGGTGTGCCGCCATTGCCACTTCACCCCATACACCACCGCCGCCTTTGATGATCTTATTCACCAGGTAATCACTGGCCTTGCCATCTTTTGCATATTTCGCCGCAACAGATGTATAGGCCGGGCCAATTGATTTCTCACTTACTTTATGACAGGTCTTACAATCCAGGCTCTCCATCAGCGCCTTTCCTTCCATGATAGTGCTCACCCCCTGGTGACCTACCACTTGGGCTTTATCCATTCCACTGATATAATCCACTTTCACAAATAACCTCGAAGGATCGATCTTAGTGCCATCTTCCTTATCACTTACGGTCACTTTATAAGGCACTGGTTTGCCAGCCATATAGAACGAAGTGTTTTCTGTGAGATTCACTTTTACCTTAGGTGCTTCGTTTCCAGCATAAACAGTAACGGGAGTGCTTTTCCCTTTCGCGCCTTTCGCATCTTTTACTTCCACATATACATTATTATCCCCGGCTGTAGTGAATGTCACTGTGGTTGTTGGCTCCTTTGTCTCTTTTACCTTAGCTCCATAATGCCATATATAAGTCACATTGTCCTTGTCAGGATCCACGGATCCCTCTGCAGATAATTTCACCGTAGTAGGGAGCGCTCCAGAAGTTTTATCCACTTTCAGCACCGCAGTAGGCGGCCTGTTGCCCGCATTGAAATCAATTCTTGATAAGGCAGCATCAGGGTTTTTAGTGAACCAGCCCGTACCATATTCCAGTCCGTACAGCCTTCCGTCCGGCCCCATCTCCAGGTCGATCAGGGAATTGAATTTGATGTTCTGTAATACAGGTTCCATCTTTTCAAAATCCCCGTTGGGATACATGGTCACCGCTTTTACCCAACCTCTTATCCAGTCGTAAAAGAATAGTTTGCCTTTATAATAATCCGGATACCTGGTTTCCTTTGGATAGAATTCCGGATAGTATATGGGCCCGGCCATGGCGTTTCTTCCACCAGTTCCCACCTCTGGAAAATCAGGCGAAGCCGCATAGGGATACCATATGAATGCAGGCGATACCGGTGGCAATTCTTTTAAGCCCGTATTATTTTTTGAATCGTTTACAGGTTTGGCCGGATCATAGGTTTCACCGGAAACTCCCGTTGCATAATCAAACCTGTGATATGGATAGTTGTTCCCCACAAAATAAGGCCATCCGAAAAAACCTGCTTTCCTGGCCTGGTTCAGTTCATCATAGCCCCTGGGGCCGCGTTTAGCAAGACTGTCGTTACTCGCATCAGGTCCAACCTCACCCCAATACAGAAATCCTGTTTTCCTGTCCACGGAGATCCTGTATGGATTTCGGTTACCCATCACGTATATCTCAGGCCTTGTTTTGTCCATGCCTTTTGGAAAAAGATTTCCCTCCGGAATACTGTAAGAACCATCGGGATTCACCTTGATCCGCATGATCTTCCCCCTCAGATCGTTCGTGTTGCCCGAACTTCTCCTGGCATCATATTGTTCAAACCCTTCGCGATTGTCCATGGGACCATAGCCCTTTAACTGGTATGTTGATTTTGGCTGATCAAATGGAGTGGAATTATCACCGGCAGATAAATAAAGATTGCCATCAGGTCCGAAAGTGATGGAACCTCCTGTGTGGCAACAGATATTGCGTTGCGAATAAAATTGCAGTATGGTTTTCTCCGAAGTAAGATCAAGCTTGCCATCTTTAAATACAAACCTGGCCAACCTGTTCACAGAAGTATCCAGTGGCGAATAAAAAATGTAGACGAAATTATTTTTTGCAAAGTCAGGGTCCGCTGCAATGCCCATTACTCCTTCTTCCGCATTCACACCCGGTACTGTTGCTTTATGATATGCGTTTAGCTTTGCTACCTGCGTAAGTTTTTTTGTTTTGCTGTTATAGTACTGCACTTCACCTTTGCGCTGTACCACCAGGATATCGAAATTGGGAAGGATGGTCATTTCAGTAGGCTCATCAAACCCCGTGGCAAGAATGTTTTTTGAAAAACGATCGGCATCAGGAACCCTTAACGTTGTGGCTTTAGAATAATCGAGTACCACGTTATTCCCTATGGCATACTTGATCCCTCCAAGAATGTGTTGCAGGAATTCAGCTTCGGTATAAGACTCTTCAGTATGTCCGAACTCTGTGTAGAAAGCGCGACCGCCATCATAATCATGATACCACGACATAGGATGATAATTGCCGTTCTCACCGCCCTGGTAAGAAGACTCATCTATTGAGATAAGAATTTTATAGTCTTTATCTGATGGAGGGGTTTTAAAATTGTACCACTCGTCAAAGCGTTCCCATATTTCAGGAAGATGTTTGGTGCTGATATGCGTTCTGTCGTGCACCACCAGTTTTGCTTTCTGGTTCCTGGGGTGGCTTTTAAAATATGCGCCTACCAGTTTTCCGTACCAGGGCCATTGATACTCCGTGTCTGTGGCGGCATGGATGCCCATGAACCCTCCGCCGGCCTGGATAAACCTTTCCAACTCCGCCTGTTGAACGTGATCAAGCACGTCGCCGGTAGTGCTAAGGAAGATCACGGCACTATAATGCTTGAGGGAGTCTTCAGTAAAATATGCACTGTTCTCAGTAGTGTCAACGATAAATCCGTTTTCCCGCCCGAGCTTTTGAATAGCGGCAATTCCATTTGGAATGGATGAATGACGAAAACCTTTGGTCTTACTGAATACCAGCACACGCTGCTTTTCCAGTGCCTTGCCATAACAACCCGATAACAAGACTATGGCTGATGCAAAAATCAGCAACGAAAATAAATACCTCATTAATGAAAGAGTTGGGGTTATAATTTACGGATCATGATGTTCTTATACCAGGTACCACCGCCATGATCCTGCAGCGCGATCCTTCCTTTTGATGTTTTTGCAAAGCAGCACATTTCACCAAATTTGCTTGCCTTTACCATTTTATCCCAGTTCTCGTCCCACAGCGTAGTGCTGATGGCCTTCTTACCGTTTACAGTGAATTCAAGTTTTTTGTCTTTAAACCTGATCACAGATGTATTCCATTCGCCGGTTGGTTTGATATATTCCGGAGGGCAGGGAATAAGATCGTACAATGAAGCTGCCAGTTGCACGGGTTTCAACGGATCAGGATACCCCACATTGTCTATCACCTGGAATTCAGGACCTGTTACATAGGTTGCTCCGAATTTCGGATCTTCCTGTACAAAAAATATCACTCCGCCATTATATCCCTTAGCCACTTTCCAATCGAATTTCAGCTCAAACTCGTCATATTCCTCATCCGTCACCAGGTCACCCCTGCCTGATTGAGCAGTAGCATCCAGGTATAGCGCGCCGTCCTGCACTGCCCATGCATTTGGTTGCCCGGGCTTGAGGTAACTGTGCCAGCCTTTTGTAGACTTGCCGTCAAAAAGAGAGATCCATTTCTGCGCCGAAACCTGTTGCAGGCTGAACAGAAAGACTGCCATAACCAGAAGCTTTTTCATGTTGATAATTTAGTTGGGTACTCAATTTAACAAAACACAGAGACGCGGAGAAAAAAAAGAGACACAGAGCTATATCTCTGTGTCTCTGCGTTATTCTCTGTGTCTCTGTGTTTACCTCCGTGTCTTACAGTTCCTTTACTTTTATATTGCGGAACCATACCTGGTTCCCGTGATCCTGGAGAACGATATGCCCTTTGGTGAATTTGGCAAAATCAGGCATGCTTTTGAATTTGCTTCCAGCCACCAGTTTGTTCCAGTTGTCATCGCCCATGGTTGTACTGACCACATTCACACCATTAAGATAAAGGTCAAGCTTACGGTTCTTGATCCGGATCTCTGCCTTGTTCCATTCACCGGGCCCTTTAACAGGTTCTGATGAAGATTGGATCAGGTCATAAAGATCCCCTGCACGATGTTTGGTGATCTTCCCATCGGGATGGCCATCATTATGCAGTATCTGCATTTCAGGACCTGTGAGATAGGAATGGGTATACTTGGCATCTTCCTGCGACAGGAAAATGATGCCGCTATTGCCATTTACTGAGATCTTCCATTCGAGAGAGAGGTGGAAATTCTCGTAAACGCCGTCAGACACGAGGTCGCCGCCGCCTACCATTTTACCGTCTACTTTATTCGAAGGATCGAACATCAGTGTGCCATCCACAGATTTCCAGGCAGAGCCATCGGTCCTGTTCAGGTAAACATGCCATCCTTTAATAGACTGGCCATCATACAATAATTTCCAGCCATCTTTGGCCTCTGACTTGCTCAGCACATTCGGCGTATCGCTCACTGTACCGGTTTTTTTTGAAGAGCTACAGGCAGTAATGAATACTATCGCCAACAGGATCCCAATGGTTTTATTCATGCTCTTATTTCTTCATGGATAAGATATAAGAAACCATAGCTTCTGCATCTTCCGGGGTAACATTAGGATGCGGGGTCATAGGGATCTCGCCCCAAACACCTTTACCACCAGCGATCACTTTGCTGGCAAGCATTTTCACATTGGCAGCCGTGTTGGGATATTTCTTAGCCACATCCTGGTATGCAGGTCCAATTACTTTCGCTGCATCCTGGTGACAAGTACGGCAATCAGACGCCTCGATCAGCGCTTTGCCATCTTTGCCGGAAGCAGCGGCTGTTGCAGGTGCAGCAGGTGCAGCCGGGGCCGTTGCGGCAGCAGCCGTATCAGCCGGAGCAGCAGGAGCTGTTGCAGCTTCACCACCGATCTGGGAATTCTTGTTTTCTTCATTGTTGCTCACAGGTGTAGAGCTTTCAGTTGTCCCACCTCCGCAGGCATAGCAGGCTGTCATCACAGCAAAAACGAAAAGTACTTTTCTCATTATAACATAGTATTTATGGTTCTAAATTAAGGCAAAATATTCTCTCTCTTTCTCTCTTCCTCTCTAAATCCCCAGTATTCTCCTATTAAGCTCTTCATTGCTCCCTGTGCCTGCAAAATCATCAAATGCTTTTTCAGTAACCCGGATGATATGATCCCTGATGAAAACGGCTCCTTCGCGCGCTCCGTCTTCAGGATGCTTCAAAGCACATTCCCACTCCATAACAGCCCAGCCACTATAATTGTAACCGGTCAATTTGGAAAAAATGCCTTTGAAATCCACCTGCCCATCGCCCAATGAACGGAATCGCCCGGCCCTTTCCACCCAGCCCTGGTAACCGCCGTATACTCCTTGCTTGCCCGTTGGATTGAACTCCGCATCCTTCACATGAAACATCCTGATCCGCTCATGATAATGATCGATATAGGCAAGATAATCCAGGCATTGCAGTACAAAATGCGAAGGGTCATACAACAAACAGGCTCTTGGATGATTATCCACTTTCTCCAGGAACATTTCATAACTCACACCATCATGCAGGTCTTCGCCCGGATGTATTTCATAGCAGAGATCCACTCCGCATTCATCAAATACATCCAGTATCGGCCTCCACCTGTTCGCCAATTCTGTGAATCCTGTTTCTACCAGTCCTGCAGGACGTTGCGGCCAGGGATATACCGTGTGCCACAAAAGTGCGCCGCTGAAAGTGGCGTGGGCATTGAGCCCCAGGTTTTGAGATGCTTTTGCTGCATACTTCAATTGCTGGATCGCCCACTCTGTTCTGGCTTTCGCATTGCCCCTCACTTCCTGAGGTGCAAATCCGTCGAACAGTTCATTATATGCAGGATGCACCGCAACCAGCTGTCCCTGCAAATGGGTACTTAATTCCGTGATCTCCATGCCTGCGTCCTCCACAATTCCTTTCACTTCATCAGCATAGGTTTTGCTTTCCGCAGTCTGCTTCAGGTCTATACAGCGCGGGTCCCAGCTCGGGATCTGCACGCCGCGAAAATTCATCGACTCCGCCCAGAGGCAGATCGATTTAAGGTTATTGAACGGCGCCTGATCACCCATGAACTGGGCGAGAAATATACCAGGACCAAGGATAGTCTTCATTTGTGTTTATTTTCTTGAATAATGTGATGAGTGTGATAAATGTGAAGAATGTAGTGAATGGGAAGGATCGGTCATTCACCACATTTCATTCACCACATTCCTCCACATTCATCACATTTCCCACATTCTAGACAACGTGGTCTGTCCACTTGGTTTCTGACTGAGACGACAAAACCACATTGTCTATGAACGCCATTCCCCTGATACCATCGTCAACTGTTGGGAAGTCGAGCATTTCAGCAGTGGGCTGAACACCGTCTATCCTCGCTGCCAAAGTCTGGGAGAAATTCCTGTAAATATTTGCAAACGCTTCAAGATATCC
This sequence comes from Sphingobacteriales bacterium, assembly GCA_024640385.1. Classification (GTDB taxonomy): domain Bacteria; phylum Bacteroidota; class Bacteroidia; order Chitinophagales; family Chitinophagaceae; genus Pollutibacter. The sequence continues at coordinate 2,544 of JAHEFC010000110.1, read as the reverse complement.
CTCCGGATGTCCGCCCGGAGTCCTGGTCACCTGCATGGCAAAGGAAGATAGCCTGTCGCCATAGCCCCCTCCGGCCCTTAAGATCTGTGTAGGTTGATCCAGCCATT
>JAHEFC010000110.1:896-2427 GCA_024640385.1 Sphingobacteriales bacterium | reverse complement strand
GTTTTCAAATTTAAGCAGCACATTGCCATCATCATCCAGCATCCTTCCCTCCACCATTACATTCAGGTCGGCACAGATCTTAGAGATCTTCAATCCCGAAATATATTCAGCGAGGTGCGCGCAGTGTGTGCCTATATCGCCCATGCATCCGCTCTTGCCGCTTCGCTTGGGATCGGTTCTCCAGGCCGCCTGGGCATTGCCTTCTCTCTCAGAAAGCTTGCTCAACCAGCCCTGCGGGTATTCCACCCAAACCTTCCTGATCTTGCCGAGTGCGCCAGCCTTGATCATCTGTTTGGCGTGCTTCACCAGCGGGTAACCTGAATAAGTATGCGTGAGGCAAAGGATCAGACCGGTTTCTTCTACCTTCTTCTTCAGCTGTTTGGCTTCGTCCAGCGTGAACGCGATCGGTTTCTCGATCACCACGTGGAATCCATGATCCATGGCCATCATGGCCGGAGCAAAATGCGCAAAGTTTGGCGTAACGATCGTTACAAAATCCATGCGCTGATCAGCAGGAAGTGCCGCTTCTTTAGTGATCATCTCTTCAAACGTAAGATAGGTGCGGTTTTCAGGAAGGAACAAAGCCTTGCCCGAATCTTTCGCGATCTCCGGGTTGATGCTCAATGCACCACATACGAGTTCGATCGCTCCGTCCATAAAAGCAGCGTGACGATGGATGGCGCCAATGAAAGCATCCTTGCCTCCACCTACCATTCCCATTCTAAGTTTTCGGTTCATGGAATAAGTTATTTAAGGGTGCTAAATATAGATAAGAATTAAAAATTGAGAAGTAAAAAGTAAAAAATGGCCCTGACGCAGTTTTTTACTTTTTACTTTTCACTTTTTAATTTATAATTTCCTCAGCCAAAACCCCTCTTACAAATGACTGCTTCAATCGACAAAGGCAAACTATTCTGGGCAAGCTGCCTGGCTCTGCTGGTAACATCTCTTTCATTCGGAATACGCGCGGGGATCCTCGACAGGCTCGGCGTTCAATTCAGCCTCAACAAATCAGAACTCGGTGTGATCACCGCCACCGCATTCTGGGGATTCCCACTTGCCGTGATCATCGGTGGCATGGTGGTGGATATTATCGGTATGAAAAAACTGCTGGTAGTGGCTTTCATCTTTCATCTCGCAGGTATCCTCCTTACCATATTTGCGGGTGGATTCTGGACCCTTTTCATTTCCACACTCCTTATCGGTATTGCCAACGGCACCGTTGAAGCCGCCTGCAACCCCCTGGTGGCCTCACTCTATCCCAATGATAAAACAACCAAACTCAACCATTTCCACCTCTGGTTTCCCGGCGGTATCGTGATCGGTACACTGATCGTGTTCCTCCTGGACAAAGTGGGTGTGGGATGGCAGGTACAGGTAGGCCTCATGCTCATCCCCACACTGATCTATGGATACCTGTTCTCAAAACTTACTTTCCCTGTTACCGAAAGGGTGGCCGCTGGCGTCACTACCGGCGACATGTATAAATCCCTGCTGAACCCGCTGTTCATTTTCATGATCATCTGCATGT
>JAHEFC010000110.1:0-886 GCA_024640385.1 Sphingobacteriales bacterium | reverse complement strand
TTCGGAACCGCAATCACCGAATTGTTCACTGGTCAATGGATCGATGTACTGTTAAGAAATGTCACTGATAACGCCATCCTGATCCTCACCGTTACCACAGGTGTAATGGTAGTGGGCCGGGGACTCGCAGAACCCGTGGTGCACAGGCTTTCACCCCAGGGCGTGCTCGTGATCTCAGCGGCATTATCTGCTGTAGGCCTCTACCTTCTTGGCCATACCAGCGGAAACATGATCTTCTTTGGAGCACTTGTTTTCGGCATGGGCGTATGCTATTTCTGGCCAACCATGCTGGGCTTCGTAGCTGAGAACCTTCCTAAAACAGGTGCAGTAGGTCTTAACCTGATGGGAGGCGCCGGTATGTTTGCCGTATCCGTATACATGATGTTCATGGGTGGTTTTTACGACAGGATAGTTGCCGAGAAACTTCCCGCCGGGGCCGACCTCGGAGAATACAGTAAGGCAGCTCCGGGTACCGATATGGCAAATGCATACGGTGCAGCCAGGCACGCAGCTGGTCCTGAAGTACTTAACGCCACACTGATCATCCCCATCATACTTACCGTGGCCTTCATCGGCTTGTATTTTTATATGAAGGGAAGAAAGAAGCCTGAACTTATCGCTCAGGCGGCTTAGGATAATAGGCGAATTAGCGAATTAGCGGATTGGCGGATTCTAAGGAAGATTATCCAAAAGAATCCGCCAATTCGTTTATCCGACAATCCGATAATTAATTATATTACAAATCCAACTTTATATATGTCCCAGAACCATTCACGCCGACTTGCCATAAAGAATTTAATGATGGGCTCTGTTGCTATTGGTGCACTTTCCTCATTTGATACCAGGGGACCCGTTTCAGAAAATAAATATGAATTGAAAGGGAATA
>JAHEFC010000416.1 GCA_024640385.1 Sphingobacteriales bacterium | reverse complement strand
CTTACAAAAAAGATCTTCATAATACCCTGGAACTCTGCAGGAGGCTTGGGGATCCGCAAACCAGGTTTAAAACCATTCATGTGGCAGGAACTAACGGCAAGGGCTCAACGAGTCATATGCTGGCATCCATTCTGCAAAGCGCGGGTTACAGAACCGGGCTTTACACATCACCCCACCTGCACGATTTCCGCGAAAGGATCAGGATAAACGGGATCATGGTTCCCGAATCTTTTGTAACCCAATTCACTGAAAGGACCGCTCCCTGGTACGATGAGATCGAACCATCATTTTTTGAGATCACCGTCGCCATGGCTTTTGATTATTTCGCGAGGGAACATGTGGACATTGCCGTAATCGAAACCGGGCTTGGCGGAAGACTGGACAGCACCAATATCATCAGGCCGGAAATTTCAGTGATCACCAATATCGGCTGGGATCATATGAATATCCTCGGCGATACGCTGGAAAAGATCGCATTTGAAAAAGCAGGCATCATCAAAAAGAATACACCGGTTGTGATCGGTGAAACCCAGCCTGAATTGAAACATGTATTCCTGAACAAGGCTGCTGAAGAAAACAGCCCCATATTTTTCGCTGATCAACTCAGATTTGCCAATGAATGGGATTATAAAGGCAATATGCTTGTTTTAAGCGTGGCCGACCATCATCATACGGATCATGAGACCTACACACTTGACCTCCGTGGAATATACCAGATCAGGAACTGCATCACCGCACTGGAAGCCATTCATCAACTGAATCAAATGGGCTGGAACATCAGCCAGGACCAGGTAAAATTCGGTCTTGCCCATGTAAAAAAACTCACCGGCCTTCATGGACGCTGGGAACTCATAGGCCATGATCCCGCGGTAGTACTGGATGTGGGCCATAATGAAGACGGCATCCGGCAGATTCTCTCACAGCTTAGCATAAGTGATTTTATTCACCTCCATATTGTGATCGGGATGGTGAAAGACAAAGAAGTGGACCGCGTGCTGCAACTCCTTCCGAAAGACGCCAGTTATTATTTCACACAATCACAGATCCCGCGGGCTCTTGACGCTGCTTCACTAAAGGAAAAAGCAAATGCCCTGGGATTGAATGGTGAACACTATGCTGATGTCAACACCGCATTGAAACAAGCAAGGTCTGTTGCGCAAAAGAATGATCTGATCTTAGTATGCGGCTCGGTATTTCTTGTAGGAGAAGTTATAACGCATTGATCCGCTGCAGTGCATAAAATAATGCTGTCGCGTGCATGCTTTGCAGGATCTGGTTTTCTTTAAGCAGTGTTTTCACCTCATCCACTGACAAAAGGTGGATCTCAATATCTTCATTATCATCCAGCTCCTGTTGCTTTTTCAGTTCCCCGCCCCTGGCTATGAACATGTGCATCCAGTTATTGTTCGTGGATGGATTGGCAGATGTTCTACCCATATATTCAAAACTGTCAAAAACATAGCCGGTCTCTTCCGCCAGTTCACGGGCAATGGCTGACTCCAGGTCTTTATCCGTATCGTCCACACAACCTCCGGGTATTTCATACATGGTCATTCCGCAGGCATGCCGGTATTGTCTTTCCATGATGATCTTGCCCTCTTTGGTGAACGCCACAGCGGTCACCCATTCCGGAAACTCATACACATAGTAAGGATCCACGATCTTGCCGTCAGGCCTCTCGCACCTGTCTTTACGGACGGTGAACCATAGGTCTTTGAAAAGGTATTCTGATTTGAGCGTCTTCCATTCCATAATTTCGAAATTCCGGATTCCGGATCACGGATTCCGTATTAAATAATTAACCACTTATTCGGAATCCATAATCCGGAATCCGGAATCTGCTTACCAATTCATCTTTTCCCTGAGGCCGGTAACATGCGCACAGTGGTGCTTTCCATGCCAGGCATATAAACCAAGCAGGTACCACAGGCTCATTAGCTTCCCGTGCTCGGGATGTACAACGGACCTGTTCCACTCTTCATCACTGATGTGCTTTAACAGATCGTACCAGCGGTTATGCAATGCATGCAATAAAGTGAGCGAAATATTCACCGCCATATTGTAATCGTGCAGCCGGGCCCATGCTGCTTCATCATAAGGCTTGATGGTTGGCTGATCTTCGGTCAGGCCCAATTTGAATCTGCAATAAGCATTGATATGGCTATCGGCCACATGATGTACAACCTGCTTCACCGTCCAGCCATCTTCCCGATATGGCGTGGCGAGCTGGGCTTCATCCAGGTTCAGGATCGACATCTCCAATTGCCGGGGCAGGAAAAGGATATCGGTCATCCATTCCTCTTTCTGCTTTTGGGAAAATGGTTTCTCTTCAAATTTGCCTATGGGAAAACGGGGATCTGCAGCAGGGTTCATATTTATTGGTTTGGCACTATTTCTAAAAGTTCTACATCAAAAATCAGCAATGAACCACCGGGTATCACATCCCTGGAACCCTGTTCTCCATAACCCAACTGGTAGGGAATGTAAAATTTAAACCTTGATCCAACAGGCATCAATTGAACACCTTCGGTCCAGCCTTTGATCACCTGGTTCAGAGGGAAAGAAATCGGCTCTCCCCTTTCGCGTGAACTGTCAAACGGTTTCTGGGCATTCAGGAGGAAACCTTCATAATGAACTTTAACGGTATTGGTATCCGCCGGCTTGGGTCCGGTTCCCATTTTGATCACTTCATATTGCAGGCCACTTGCCGTAGTGATCACCCCGGGTTTCTTTTTATTTTCCGCCAGGAAATTGTTACAAGCATTGATATTGGGCTGGATCTTCACCAGCGTCATCTTCTGCATTTCACGCCTGACGATCTCATTGGCCTGTTCCGGATTCATCAGTGGCTTCCCACCGATCACATCAGAGAATCCTTTGCCCAACAAATTGGAATTCACTTTGCTGATACCCTGGGTCTTAAAGAAAGTACCATCAAGTACACCTATAGCATAACTCATACTGTCCATGGCATTTTTCATAACCGGTGCCGCAGGTGTTGCAGGCTTGGCAGCCGTAGCAGGCTTGGCTGCGGTTTTAGGTGCAGGCTTTTGCTGGGCTGTTACACTGAATACGGATAACAATAAAACGGTAACGATAAAACTTCTCATTCTCTATTTTTTTTGACTTTTTACTTTTGACATATGACTTAATCAATCCCGTGCCCCGTAAGCTGAATGAACACATCTTCGAGATTGGCATTCTTGACTTCTTTCTTCTTTTCAAAACCAGAAGCGATCAGGTTATCGATCAACTTGTCAGGCGCATCCAGCGCAATGATCCTGCCAAGATCCATGATCGCTACTCTGTTGCACAAATATTCTGCCTCTTCCATATAATGCGTAGTTATGATCACGGTCGCCCCAAGGTCCCTGATACTCCTGATCATGTCCCACAAATTCCTCCTGGCCTGGGGATCAAGCCCCGTGGAAGGTTCATCCAGGAAAATGATCCTGGGTTGATTGATCAATGTGGTGGCAATTGCAAAACGCTGTTTCTGGCCTCCACTGAGGTCTTTATAAATAGTATGTGCCCTGTCCTCCAAATTCACTCGCTTCAGCAGTTCCATCGGGTCCACATGCTCATTATACAAACCATTGAACAACTGTATGAGTTCAATGAGGTTCAGCCCTGGATAGAACCCGGAGGTTTGTAACTGGACACCTATCACCTTTTTGATCTTTGCGTTCTCCTGATCAAGGCAGAACCCGGCGATCTTCACGTCTCCGGAAGTTTTGTCGCGGAGGGTTTCCATGATCTCCAGGGTG
>JAHEFC010000109.1 GCA_024640385.1 Sphingobacteriales bacterium | reverse complement strand
AATAAACTGTCCGGAAAATTCTGAAAACATATAGGCCTCACAAAACGCCTGATCGCATCAGGACCCACTGAACCGAACCGGCTGTCAGTAGTTGCCGGGAAAGGACCTCCATGTTGCATGCTCCAGCAAACTTCAACACCGGTAGGTATGCCGTTCATGATCATTCTGCCGCATTTAAGACTAACGATCTCTGCCAGTTCGTGATTGTCGATCATGTCTGCTTCCGTTCCCATCATGCTGCATGTCAATTGGCCTTCCAGTTCTTCTGCCACTTGTCTGAGCTGCTTGACATCACTGCAACGAACTACCAGCGAGTAAGGACCAAATACTTCTTTATGAAGCACAGGATTATTCAGAAAAGCATCTCCGGAAGCCGTGGCAATGGTAGGCTGCCCCTCCATTTCTCCCGGCTCCACACCCGCAACCCCGGTCAGTTCCACATCAGCCTGCGATAATGCCAGCTTTCTTTTTTCCGCATATGCCTTGCTGATCCCTGCATGCAACATTTTACCAGGACTCGTTCCATTGATCCGCGCCGATAATGTTCGCACAAACAAATTCAGTTCTTCGCTATCCAGGCCGATGATCAAACCCGGATTGGTGCAAAACTGCCCTACACCAAGCGTAATGGATCCCGCCAATTGATCAGCTAACGCCGCCATATCTTCCTTCAGTTTGCGTGGAAGAAGAAAAACCGGGTTGACACTTCCCATTTCAGAGAAAACAGGAATAGGCTCAGCCCTTTGCTGGGCCCAATCGTACAATTGTTTTCCACCCAGATATGATCCAGTAAATCCCACTGCTTTTGTTTTATCATGCATCACCAGGCCGCGGCCCACGTCAAATGAAACGCCATGTACATGCAGAAAAAGATCTTCCGGCAATCCTGCCTCCTGTATGGCAGTGGCAATGATGGAAGCCACATGGTGAGATGTATCGGGATGTGCAGGATGTGCCTTGACCACCACACTGCAGCCGGCAGCCAATGCGCTTGCTGTATCTCCCCCCGCTGTGGAATACGCAAAAGGGAAATTGGAAGAGCCGAATACAACAACAGGCCCCAGGCCAATATTCATCTTCCTGATATCCGGCCTTGGTGGGTTACGGTCAGGCATAGCCGAATCTATCCTGGCATCCAGCCAATGGCCTTGTTCGCAGGCGTCGGCATAACTGTTGAGTTGAAATACGGTTCTCCCTCTTTCATTCTTCAGCCTGGCTTCAGGAAGATTGGTCTCTCTCATGGCTGTTGCGATCAACACATCTCCTGAATTTTCAAGCTTTGAAGCGATCGATCTCATCAACGCCGCTCTTTGCTGCAGGCCAACATTCCGGTATTGCATGAAAGCAGTCCATGATCTTTCCATGATCTCGTGTATGCCTTCCTGTGATATATCTTTATTCATATTATTTTCTTTTGCGCAAAAACAGCCCGGATCAACGTTCCCAAAAACAACCCGGATCGATGTTCTTAAAACAACCCGGATCAACGTTCTCAAAAACAGCCCGGATCAACGTTCCCAAAAACAACCCGGTTCAATGTTCTCATATCCTGGGTAAAATAGGCCTGCTTGCCAATCCTTTCTGTATGATCTTCATCACCTGCTCCCTTTCCTGCCCTTCCAGCGTCAATCTTGGTGCCCGAACATACTCGGTTCCCAACCCCGTTGCAGCAGCAGCCAGTTTGATATACTGCACCAGCTTTGGATGGATATCCAGTTCCAGTAATGGCATGAACCAACGGTAGATGTCTGCCGCTTCTCCATACCGCTCAGCCTTCACCAGTTTATAAATGGCCACTGTCTCTGCCGGGAAAGCATCCACCAGTCCCGCAACCCAGCCATGCGCACCCAGGCAAAGTTCTTCCATGGCCAGGGTATCCACACCGCATAGAATTTTTAGTCTTGTACCAAAACGGTTGATCAGCCTGGTGACATTGGTAACATCCCGGGTTGATTCTTTGATTGCCGTGATATTTTCACACTGGATCAGTTCGCTGAACATATCCAGTGTTACTTCGATCTTGTAGTCTACCGGGTTGTTATAGATCATGATCGGCAGGTTGGTCTGCTTTGCTATGGTTTTGAAATACTGCACCGTTTCCCTGTGATCAGATTTGTATCTCATCGGCGGTAACAGCATCAGGCCGTCTGCTCCCCATTGAACGGCCAGTGATGCCTGGTTCAACGCTTCCCTGGTTGCTCCCTCGGCAATATTCAATACCACCGGCACACGGCCCCTGGTTTTTTCAATGGCGAATCTTACGAGCTTTTCTTTTTCATCAGTGGTAAGCACGCTGGCTTCGCCAAGTGTGCCTCCCAGTATGATCCCTTCAACACCTGCACTGAGCTGGGCTTCCAGGTTCTTTTCGAACATGGCCAGGTCCAGCTGGTCATCAGCAGTAAAAGGTGTGAGTAGTGCGGGGAAAACGCCTTTCCATTCAAAAGATCTCATTGTGTTAGTTTTGGTATGTAGGGTGATAAAGATAAGTTTCAATTTAATTCCTGCAAGGCAAAGGATAAGAACCCCAAAAGCATCATAAGATGATGAGATTTTCCCTCTGTTTGTTTTTGCTCTTAAACGCTTTGCCGGGATGGGCGCAGGACGATAAGGCCAGGCTGGATGAAGCTGCCGGAAAGATACTGCTGTCTCTTCGCCAGGCTGATAATCTTGACATGTTGATACATACTGACAAGGCCTGCTATCCCCTGGGTTCAACCATGTGGTTCCGCGTCTACCTGGTCAGGGCTATTTCAAAAATACCAGCCCCTTCCGCCCGGGTCTATGTAGATCTGCTGAATGAAAAAGACAGTATAGTTTCCAGGACCATGCTCAATAGTGCCAGTCACGAATGGGATGGAGGCATCAGGATATCTTCCCAATGGAAAGAAGGGCTTTACACAATAAGGGCGTATTCGGCTGAAATGCTGGTTTCTCCTGCCATAGGCAGGCCGCTGGAAAAAACAGTCTATATTTTTTCTTCTTCCAATAAAGATCCTCAGCCGGTTTATCCAATCGTCAAACCGCTCCCCGGAATTGCTTTTTTTCCTGAAGGTGGCAACCTGATCAATGGGCTCCCCAACCTGGTCGCTTACCGTTGTTTTGACCAGCACGGCGAACCGATTTCCGGTTATGGGTATCTGAGGGACGAAAGAAAGGAGGTTGTGGAAACTTTCAAGATCAATGCTGGTGGTTACGGCAGTTTCAGCTTTTCACCTTCAAAGAACAGGAAATACCAGGCAGTGATCACTATGCCCGATAAGTCCGAAAAAATATTTGATATTCCCGCTGCTCCCAACAACGGATGGCAGATCAGTATCACCAAACGTTCTCCTTCGTCTCTCAGTTTGCGTGTGGCCCAGGGCGACTCGCTTTATCCCCTGAAACCTGTCAGTTACCTGGTGGGTATTTCAAGTGCGAGATTATTATTTGCCAGCGTAGGCCGAGGTGTATACGAAGTGAATGTGCCCCTGAAGAATTTTCCGGCAGGTGCAGCCACGTTCTACCTGCTCAACGAAAACCAGGAAATTGTAAGTACAAGGCAGGTGAGTTTATCCGGCACCGATCTGCAGGTAAGCCTTCTTCCCAACAAACAAAATTATGCGCCGCGTGAAACGGTGAACGTGGATATAGACCTGAAAGATGCCAATGGCCTGCCTGTTAATGCCCTGCTTAGTATTTCGGTTACGGATGATCGTTATAATCCGGGTGAAAGGCCCGTGGAAAGAAATGAACTGCTGGATATCATTGATCCTATACAATATATTCCTGCCCGGGCCCTGCCGGTGACCGACAGTATCATGCGGGTACTGGGAACCGTCAGTTTGGCTGGAGGCCAGCCGGCATCCGGATATATTGTAAGTCTCGTGTCCACTGCCGATAACCTGTTGTTGATGGACACTACAGATGAGAAAGGAAGATATTTTTTCAATACACCTGAGTTCTACGATGGCAAGCCCTATATGATCCAGGTAACCGATGCAAAAGGAGGGAAGGCTGCCGTTACAATTACCACTGAACCGGAGCAATTCGGTTTTAAAACCGGACCAGCTTTTCTTTTCCCGGATACCGCCGCCTATATCAGGAACTATGTGGTCAACCAGGCGGATAGTTTTTTAAACGGGTTGACCAAAACAAAGCTTGAAGCCCTGGCCGTTGGCGATGTCAAGGGCAAGAATAATAAAAAGCCTGATGAAAACCGGAACAAGTTCAGCCGGATGATCACGGGCGAGCAATTGGACAAATTGCAATTGGGTACCACGGCCAACGCCGTCATGATGATCCCCGGTGTGATCATGATGCAGGGCAAGCTTACCATTCGGGGTGGAACCATGGGTATGACAACTGGCCTGGCAGGCATTGAGCCATTGATCATTATCGACGGTGTGCCGGCCGGGTCAAATAACGTGGTGGATATCATCAATTCAATACCGCCTCACCTGGTTGATTATATCGAAGTACTGGCAGGCGGTGAAGCGGGCATGTATGGTACCCGTGGGGCAAACGGTGTGATCATTATCAAAACCAATACGGAATTGAGGGAGGATAAATCAAAACCTAAAGAGGGTCCAAGGTATATTTATCCGCCGGGTTACCACCTGGTTCCGGAGTTTTTTATGCCGAAATATGAAATACCACAGGTAAGGGACTACTCATTCGTAGATAACCGCTCCACCATATTCTGGAAGGGGGAACTGATGACAGATAAAAACGGGAAAGCCAGGTTCAGTTTCTATGCCGCTGATCAACCTTCAACATACACAATCAGAATGACAGGAGTCAGTTCAAAAGGCGATCTAATTGATAAACGGGTTCAGATTAAAAGGTAATATTGTCTATTTTGGAGACGGAAAGACTGATGACTGAGCACGAAGAAAAATTGATCACGAGGGCAGATGAATCTTACCTGGTTGAGCGTCTGAAGAAAGGAGACGAGTCGGCCTTTAAGCTTATTGTGGAAACACGTAAAGACCTGGTTTTCAATACCGCACTGGGACTTTTACAGAATGCCGAGGATGCTGAAGATATCACCCAGGAGGTGTTTATCAAAGTATATGAGTCGGTTCACCAATTCAAGGGAGAGTCAGCCTTTTCCACCTGGCTTTATAAAATAGCCGTTACCAAATCCCTGGAACTGATCCGCAGCCGTAAAAGGAAGAAAAGATTTGCTTTCATCACCGGCATTTTGGGGGAAAACAACGAATTAAGGCATGATCCACCGGAATTTCATCACCCCGGCGTGCAGCTGGATAACCGGGAAAGGGCTGCCACATTGTTCAACTCAATATCAAAACTTCCTGAAAATCAAAGGGTTGCATTTACGCTTCACAAAGTGGAGGGGGTTCCCTACCAGGAGATCAGCGAGATCATGCAGGTATCGATATCGGCCGTGGAGTCATTGATACACAGGGCTAAAAATAACCTGAGAAAAGACCTTGAAATTTATTATCAGAAAAACCGGTAAAACACAATTTTTTTATACCAAAGGCATCTAAATTGATAGTATATGCAACAACAAGAGGACATACAACGACAAATTGACCTGACCATGGGTAGCCTGGATGGCATGTCAAAAGCTGAAGCACCTGCATTCTTATATACACGTTTGATGGCAAGAATGGAATCAGGGACGGACAGCATTTGGACCAGGAGCCTGTCGTTTCTGGCCAGGCCGGCAGTTGCACTGACCATTTTATTCGTTTTCCTCCTGATCAATGGGTACCTGATAATGACCAGTCTTAATCAGACAGAGGAGAATATTCAGCAGGACTATGTAGCCCAGCAGATCAGTTATTTTGACACTAATTCGCCCAATCCATGAAGGCCATAACAACCAACAAATGGGTTCTTCTTCTGGTAGTATTCCTGGTATTGACCAATCTGGCATTGGTTTTCTTCGCGTTTTCTAATTCCAAAAAATCTGCACGTCCGCAGGATAACAGTTTCAGGAAACAACTCGGATTAACAGAACAACAGGAGAAAATATTTGATGAACGCAAACAGGAGTTCTTCAAAACCATGAAACCAAGATGGGAGGAGGTCAATCAGCTGAAAGACAGTTTATATCAGCATCTTGGCGATGAAAATGTATCTGACTCCCTCATTGATCACTATACTTCCAGGTGGACCGAGATCAATAAGCAGAACGATATGATGCTTTTCAGGCATTTTAAAGAACTGAGAAAAGAATGTACCCCGTCCCAGTATAAAGCTTACGATTCTGCGGTCAATAGGATGGTCACACGCCGACGGAGGTGATCTGGCCTGGTTATTTCTTCATTCCTTTCAAAGATAACAGCGGAACTGAGAGTTCGTCTGACATATGCGCTGTTTCACTACCCAGAAATAAATTATCCAGCCAGGTATGATGGTGCGGCAGGGTTACCGCAAGGTCTCCTCCATGTGTTGTAATATAGTCATTCACTGATGTGGCAATCGAAGTCCGGAAAGGGACTGTTACAGGTGTCAGGCCAAATTCTTTCTGTATGGTGCTTACCGAAATACTGTCTTCGGGAAGAGCGATCTCTATCTTATCCTGCACATGAAGGAACTGGATCTTAGCTTTCATATGATCCGCCAGTTGCTTCAATTCAACGCATTGTTCATTCGTGAGGGGCATGCTCAGATCGGTACACACTAAGATCTGGCTGATTTCTTTCCATTGGTAGCTGGAAGGCACTGATATGACCATACAGGGAGGGTGGCGTAACAGGCTTCTTGTGACCGTACCGAAAAACCATCTTCCCAGTCCGCTTTTTCCTTTGTTGCCGAGTATGACCAGGTGGATGTCGTTCTCCTCAACATAATTGATGATGCTTTGAAGATCGCCGCCAGAAGTGGTTGTTACCAGTGTATCGTAATGATAATCTCCTTTGTTATCTGCTATGAAATTCCAGACCTTGTCTGTAAAACTTTTCCGGATCCTTTCATATTCGATCATGCCTGCGTCGTTCTCCAGTGAGGCAGAGAATGGCACATCAAATATGTGGAGGGCATGAAGCTGGGCGAAATAGTGTTTATTGAAGCCGAATGCATAACGTAAAGCATTAGCCGAAGTATCTGTAAAGTCAAGGGGAATAAGAAACCTTTCCATAGGCTTATTTATGGCATTAAGTTACAAATTAATGCCCAGCCTGCTATTTCTTTTAGGATAAAAAAACGGGTTTGATCGGGATGCAGAGATGGTCATCAACAGTGCGAACAGGAAAAGCAGTATGCTGATGATCCAGAGTATCCAGTTAAACACAGGGCTGGATCTGCCCTGCAGCAATCCGGCACCCTGTATCAGCAATACTGTTTCCTGGGCAATTACGGAGAGAATGAAACCAACCCATGCAAATCCAGCCAATGGTTTCTTCAAATGAAAAACCCCTCGTTCAGTGTATTCGGACAAAACGTAAAAACTCGCGAGACCGAGGAAAACCAGGTGAAGAAAACCAATAATAACAGGCCTTAACCCGAATACAGCATTGCCCAGTTCAGACACAATGGTCCCGATCTGCAACATACTCTTAATGGCAAATGATATAAAGACCAGCCTGCAGAGGATCCTGGCAAGCGGATTCCGGAAAGAATAGAATGCAGGTTTGAGTTTCACCACCTTCATGAAATAAAAAAGGCAAGTGATCAGTAAGATCACACCCGCAATTGCGAGTGATCTTACTATGACATTGCCGGAATGCCATAAAAGGGTCAGAAAAAAAGACGGAATGATTGCCAGGGCTAAAACCTTTGCAAACCTGCTTACATCTATGTTGGTTTTTAAAGATTCTGGCAAACGGCAAGCAAGCAGGGCAAACACAGCCAGTGTAAAAAATCCATTGTACTGGAAATGCAGATAAAAATATACAGCGTCTTTATATAAGATCGCATTGGAAGATTTCGATGCCAGGATATAGGCCAGTGTGAAAGGTCCGGCTGAAGAGATCACCAGGTATGCCAGTGCTGAAACCGAAAGAAGGATGGCAGGCTCCCATGCACCGGCTTTATAAATGTCTTTCATAAACCTCCAGGCATAGCCATAGGTGAAGAAAATAAAAGTAGTGGAAAAGAAAATTGAAATGCCTCCATACCCCTGGAAAGGGAAACTGAATAACATGCCCAAAGAACTGATCTCAATACCCCAGAGCATTTGCTGATACCAGGGCCTGGTTCTCTTGTTTTCCGGAAGGATACTGTAGGTGAACAGCGCCAGGAAAGAAAGTGTGATCCACCCGCCGAAGGCAAAATGGGAATGGGCATTGATGAAATTCTTGTGAACGATCCAGGGAACCGAGAACAGGATCTTGCTTCTGAGTGAGGATCCCAGGAGGGCAACGATTGCCAGGTTGAACAGTGAAATGAGGTACCAGGACCTTTTATTCATGTCTTCCTGCGGGGTTGATGCATATTGATACAAACATCCTTTGATTTAGGTTACGAAGATAGCTGCGACCCGGATATGTAATTATGCGTAGAATCATTTTAAGAATGACAACAGCCGGGAATTCAGAAATTTTTAACGATAAGGTTTATGTGGAATCCTTCTTTTTCCATCTATATTCAATAAGTCAAAACAAAATATGAAAAATAACCTGTCAGCGTTGATCATCGGCCTTTCTGTGATCCTTTCTGTTTTTCTTCTCTCCCGCGCGTATAACTATAAGTACAAGTCCAGCGAGAATGTTTCAGTGGTAGGCCTTGCAGAAGTGGATTTCACCAGCGACCTGATCGTTTGGGAGGGTTCGTTCAGTCGAAAGAATATTTCACTGAAAGACGCCTATGCGGCTTTGAAAAATGATGAAAACGAGATCCGCTCTTACCTGATTGCTAAAGGCATTTCCGATTCTGCGATGATTTTTTCTTCAGTTGAGATCCTGAAAGAGTATCACAATAGTTACGACAGGAACGGGAATATTGTTGAAAATATTTTTACCGGCTATACACTCAACCAGAAAGTTAAGATCGAATCAATGGACATCGAAAAAGTGGAAAAGTTATCCCGTGAAGTGACCGGGCTGATAGAAAAAGGTATTGAATTCAACTCGGCGGCACCCATGTATTTTTATACCAAACTCGCTGATCTGAAAATGAATCTCCTGTCCAAAGCATCTGAAGATGCAAAGGCCAGGGCGGAAACAATCGCTAAGAGTGCAGGAGGCAGCCTTGGTAAACCTAAAAAAGCGACCATGGGCGTATTCCAGATCACCGGGAAGAACAAGAATGAAGGTTTTAGTTATGGCGGATCATTCAATACCATTGATAAATTCAAAACGGCTTCGGTAACTGTAAGGATGGATTATCTCCTGGATTGATGTCTTTCACTGATTTTTAACAATACATATTGATTCTTTTTAGTTTGTTTCTCAGTGTTTAATGGTACTGTGGACAACTACTGCCAGCTAATAACGGTAATTGGTAGGGTTTTTGGATAGGTAGGGTACAAACTTAATAAAGTATGAAAACAGTTTTTTCTGTACTCTTTATATCTCTATCGGTTTTTTTGTTTTCATCCTGTACGGAGAAAAGCAATGCAGGCAAAGCCAAGCTGCAAATTGCCCTGGTTGATGCACCAGGTGATTACCAGGAAGTGAATATCAATGTGGTTGGGGTGGAAATGAATTGGTCTGCCAGCAGCGACCAGGGATGGGAGACCCTGCCAATGGTTGAAAGGAAAACATACGACCTGTTGAAATTAACGGGCGGTCAGGAAGCCTTACTGGTTGACACGGACATTCCGGCCGGCAGTACGATCCACCAGTTGCGGTTGATCCTCGGTGATGGCAATACTGTAAAGATCGACGGTGTGCCTGAGGCGCTGAACCTTGAAACCCCAAGCGCTCAGACTTCCGGATTGAAACTGAACATTCAGCAGGATATCCAGGAGGGGCTTCTCTATAAAGTTGTCCTGGATTTCGATGTGTCTAAATCCATAATAGAAACCGGTAACAAGAAATACATCCTCAAGCCAGTGATCCGCAGTTATCTTGAAGCGCAAGGCGGTTCACTAAAGGGGACCATTACACCTTCTGCCTGTTCAAATGCAATGGTGACCATAACCGGTCCTGATCCCAGTACCAATACCATTTCGGCCAACACAAATGCTGAAGGTGTATTCCTTTTCAAAGGACTTGATGCGGGAACTTATACTGTGACGGCCGTTCCATCGGCATCATCAACCGGCTGTACCACTAAAACAGTGACCGCCACTGTCACAAATGGGGTGGTGACCAACCTGCCCATCAGTTTGCAATAGATTTATTGATATAGAAAAAAAGCCGATGCATATTACCGCATCGGCTTTTTTTTTAAATCTTTTGTAAAGTATTGACAAATAGGTTTTTAGATTGCACCAGGACAGGAAATGAATTTGGACACATTTTTTTCCTGTTTAAGTTTTATTCCCTTAACTTTAAACCTACGCTAGTTAACCCCACTTCTTCCAACAGAACTCTGACCTAGGAGAACTACACTCATTTAATTATTAAGTGTAACAATTAACGGTTGCTTTAGTATGAATACGAATTGTAATTCATGCGATACGCCATCTCCAAAATCCTCTAAACAGGGTTATGGGTTAATGACCGGATTGCTTCTGGCCCTCCTGCCTAAATGCCCGTTTTGTGTCATGGCCTTCACTGGCACTGCATTACTATGTGGTGAAGGTTCCGTTGTTGAAGTTTCCCGAACACATAATTCTTTACTTACG
>JAHEFC010000108.1:9488-10686 GCA_024640385.1 Sphingobacteriales bacterium | reverse complement strand
ACCTATGGTAACATGCTCAGTTTATTTGGCAGGAAGAAACTATACCTGAAAAATTCCAGCGTGATCGAAACCCTGGGTAAGGTCAGAACCATAGTACTGGATAAAACCGGCACCATCACGCACCACCACTCTTCCCTGGTATATTTTGAAGGAGAGACATTGAACGACCAGGAAAAGCAGCTGATCAAAACCATTACCAGCCATTCTACCCACCCTCTCAGCAAGATGATCGCGGCTTCGCTGGAAACTGAAAAAACGGACCGGCTGGCTATTGAAGGATACAAAGAGATCAGCGGCAAGGGACTGGAGGGACTGGTCAACAACCAAGCGATCAAGGTGGGTTCGTACGATTACATCACCGAAGAAGGCTCCCTATCTCCCTATCTAACTAACTCTCTATCTAACTCAGGAGTTCATGTTAAACTGGGAAACCGCTTGAGAGGTCGGTTTTTGGTCAGCAACGATTACCGTGCAGGATTGGTCGACATGGCATCGGCCCTGAAAAAGGATGGATACGAGGTGCATATCCTCAGCGGCGATAATGACCAGGAACTGGAAAACCTAAGGAATATATTCGGCCAGGACCTTAAGGTATTGTTCCGCCAAACCCCGCAGGATAAGCTGGATTATGTAGAAAAGCTCCAGGCTGAAGGCAAGAAAGTATTGATGCTGGGCGATGGCCTGAACGATGCGGGTGCCCTGAGACAGGCCGATGCGGGAATCGCCGTCACTGATGCCACCAATCTGTTCTCCCCGGCCAGCGATGGCATCCTGGACGGGTCGATGGTGTATAAGCTGGACAAGCTGCTCGAATTTGCCAGAACCAGCAAGACTATCGTCACAGCCAGTTTCATCTTATCTATCCTGTATAATATAGTGGGGCTGAGCTTTGCCACCCGCGGGTTGCTCCAACCCATGATCGCGGCGATACTTATGCCGGCCAGCAGTATCTCAATCGTAATTTTTGTTTCTTTATATTCAAGGTTAGCAGCCAGAAGGATTGGCAATTAGCAAAATTTCCCTCCTGGTGTATTAATAATTCGAATAATAAGAATTAGTGTAGCTTTTCCATCCGATCATGCTATTTTATTGCTGAATGTTAAACAGTCGAATAATTGTCGCTATCATCAATCACAAAAATGAGTTTTCTCCATTTGAAGAAATATCACTCATACAGTGTTTACGCATCCTGAAAAAC
>JAHEFC010000108.1:0-9478 GCA_024640385.1 Sphingobacteriales bacterium | reverse complement strand
AAACTATCCCATTTGGATGATAGTCCCCAAGAGCCTGAATATTGCTGAATTAAAGATAAAATACCCTGAGCTTCAGTTTCTAAAGGTGGACGATGAGAATTTGTCCAGTTATGAAAACTTCAATCGTTTCAAAATCAATCCCTATCTCTATAAGCATTTTTCCAACTCGGAATTTATACTGTTTTATGAACTGGATGCATTCATTTTCAGAGACGATCTGGAGGAATGGTGCAATAAGGAATATGATTTCGTAGGTGCACCATGGATTGAATCGGACTCTAACAATAACTTCAAATTTCTGGGTGTTGGGAATGGAGGTTTCTCCTTGAGAAAGATTTCATCAATGATCAGAATTACAGGTACCTATAAAAATTTGAGCACTACCGGGGATATTTTCAAGTGGTATAACACCTATAATTGGAAGGGGAAAATGCGTTATTTCCCTGAATTTATACTTCAAATCGCCGGACTTAGGAATAATAGTAAGTGGCTTTTTAACTCTTTTAAGGAAAATGAGGACATTTTTTGGGGAAAGTTAGTGCCGGATAAATTTGAATGGTATAAAGTTCCCGACCCTGCTGAGGCTCTAAAATTCAGCTTTGAATTATTCCCTCGGAAGGCTTTTGAATTAAATAACTTAGAACTGCCTGTAGGATGCCATGCCTGGTGGAAGTACGACCTCGGGTTCTGGACACCATATATCGAATCTTTTGGATATGAACTCCCCTAAGTCATTGATCGCTCAGCCCATTTCAAAACTCTACATGATTTAAATCATGTAGAGTTTTGAGCGCCGTCATCGTCACCATTTTGTCATAAAGCTAGTTTTGACCCTGCAAACATTAGACTGTGAGTGTACTTGTAATACTGATATTCTTCAGCATTCTTGTGGCCGGACTATTCCTGGCCGCCTTCCTCTGGTCCGTTAAAACGGGTCAGTACGACGACGATTACACCCCTTCAGTCAGAATGCTGTTCGACGACCAACCTTCTTCAGAAAATACATCTTCATCCATCAATCAAAACGGCAATAATGCAAGTTGAGAAGTTTTATTACGACAACAAGATCGTGCGCAATTTTGCGTTTGCAACGATCATCTGGGGTGCTGTAGGTATGCTCATCGGTGTATGGGTAGCCCTGCTCATGGTATTCCCCCAATGGAATATCGGTGCAATCGGAGTAGGTAAAGAGACCCTGGGTCTCACCTTCGGCCGCCTTCGTCCCCTGCACACCAATGCGGTGATTTTCGCATTTGTGGGCAACGGTATTTTTATGGGTGTTTACTACTCCCTCCAGCGGTTATTGAAAACCCGTATGGCTAGTGACATGCTCAGCAAGATCCATTTCTGGGGCTGGCAGCTCATCATCGTGGCCGCAGCCGTCACACTCCCCCTCGGTATCACCACCAGTAAGGAGTATGCTGAACTGGAATGGCCCATCGATATCGCCATCGCCCTCATTTGGGTGGTATTTGGCTGGAACATGTTCTGGACCATCCTGAAACGCCGCGAGCGCCACCTCTATGTAGCCATCTGGTTCTACATAGCCACTTTTGTTACCGTTGCTGTGCTCCATATCGTGAACTCACTTGCCATTCCGGCTTCTGCATTCAAAAGCTATTCTCTGTATGCAGGCGTCCAGGACGCACTGGTGCAGTGGTGGTATGGTCACAATGCCGTGGCCTTCTTCCTCACTACACCCTACCTCGGATTGATGTACTATTTCATGCCCAAGGCAGCCAACAGGCCCGTTTATTCTTACCGCCTGTCCATCATCCACTTCTGGGCATTGATCTTCCTCTATATCTGGGCCGGTCCTCACCACCTGCTCTATACCGCATTACCCAACTGGGCCCAGTCACTGGGTATCGTATTCAGCTTCACGCTGATCTTCCCAAGCTGGGGTGGTATGATCAATGGTCTCCTTACACTCCGTGGGGCATGGGATAAAGTAAGAGAAGATGTGATCCTGAAATTCCTTGTGGTTGCCGTTACCGCATATGGTATGTCAACCTTTGAAGGCCCAATGCTTTCCCTGAAAAACGTGAACGCGATCAGTCACTTCACTGACTGGACCATTGCACACGTACACGTAGGCGGTCTTGGCTGGAACGGCATGCTCACTTTCGGTATCCTTTACTGGCTGATACCAAGACTTTACAAAACAGAACTTTTCTCAAAGAAACTGGCCAACATACATTTCTGGATAGCCACCCTCGGTGTCATCTTCTATGCAGTACCCATGTACTGGGCAGGCTTCAAGCAAAGCCTGATGTGGAAAGAGTTCACTGAAGCGGGCCAACTCAAATACCAGTTCCTGGAAACAGTGACCCAATTACAGCCATTCTTCGCACTTCGCGCTGTAGGCGGTATACTCTTCCTGTTGGGTGCACTGATCATGGTGTACAATCTTTTCGCTACAGTGAAAAAAGGATCCCTGCTGGCTGATGAAGCCGCCGAAGCACCTGCGCTCGAAGGTGAATATCATCAACATACAGGTGAACACTGGCACAGGTGGATAGAAAGGAAACCTGTACAATTCCTCATACTCACCCTGGTTGTAATACTCATTGGAGGCATTGTGGAAATGGTACCTACTTTCCTGATCAAATCAAACATCCCCACTATCAGCAGTGTGAAACCTTATACGCCGCTTGAACTGCAGGGACGTGATATCTATGTCAGGGAAGGATGTTATACCTGCCACTCACAAATGGTAAGGCCATTCAGGTCAGAAACATCCCGCTACGGTGAATACTCCAAAGCAGGTGAGTTTGTGTACGATCATCCGTTCCAGTGGGGTTCAAAACGTTCAGGACCAGACCTGGCCCGTGAAGGCACAGGCAACCTGAAAAAATCAGATACCTGGCATTACAACCATATGGACGATCCTCAGGCCGTGTCCACAGGCAGCATCATGCCTTCGTATTCGTTTATGCTTGACCGTGAGCTTGATACCAGCAGTACCGCTGCCAAGATCCGTGCCATGCAAACGCTGGGTGTGCCTTATCCCGAGGGATACGACAAACAGGCCAACAGCGACCTGGATGCGCAGGCCAAAGAGATCGCTGCCAATCTTGCCAAAGACGGCGTGAAAACATCTTCCAACAAAGAAGTGATCGCCATCATCGCATACCTGCAGAGGCTGGGCAAGGATATTTCGAAATCACAAACAGCTCAAAAATAATATATGCTGAAGTTTATCAGGAACTACGCAGACAAGGTTGAGAACATCGACATCTTCCCCCTAATCGGGCTGGTGATCTTTGTGGTGTTCTTCATACTCATGCTCATTTACGTGAAAAAGATGTCGCGGGAAGATATAAATGAGTTGAGCCAGCTGCCCCTCGATCTTCAGGAACCCAACCAACCATTGAATCTTTAAATTTTAAGATATGTCATTATCCCGCATAACCGGATTAAAAAGAAAAGCAGCAGCTCTTTCTGCGTTACTCACAGTCACGTTTGCAACAACTGCGCAGGAGACTGCTGCTACCCCTTCGGGGGGCTCGGTCAACAT
Organism: Sphingobacteriales bacterium; assembly: GCA_024640385.1. Taxonomy (GTDB): domain Bacteria; phylum Bacteroidota; class Bacteroidia; order Chitinophagales; family Chitinophagaceae; genus Pollutibacter. The sequence continues at coordinate 5,958 of JAHEFC010000108.1, read as the reverse complement.
GCTCGAGGTATTGCTCATCCTCGCCGCATTTGTTCTACTGTTCGTCATCTGGGGCCTTGGCCAGGTATTACTCCTGCTGGGCAAACAACTCAATGAGAAAAGAAGGAACGAAACACTGACCAAAGCCATTACCGTCATCATCGGCCTGTTCCTTTATGGCGGCGCCAGCGCACAGGATGCAGCTGCTGCAACAGCCCCTGCGCCGGAGAATTACGGAGGACTCAGCGCATTGGAATTCTTTTCCCTGGCAGCAGTGATCTGCATTGAAGCCCTGGTGATCCTTTTCCTTGCTTTTATGGCACGCAGAATGTATCGCGAACTCACAGGTGCTGCTGATGTTGCAGCCGCTGCAACCCAGGAAGAGGATTCAAGCTTTGCTGCATGGTGGAAACGGATGGATGCGAAATTCTTCACCAAGGCAGTTGCCGTTGAGCAGGAAGCTGACGTACTCCTCGACCACGACTATGATGGCATCAAAGAACTGGACAACGCACTTCCCCCTTGGTGGAAATATGGATTCTATTTCACCATTGCAGTAGCAGTGATCTACATCTTCAACTTCCATGTATTCGGAATTGGCAAAAATCCAGAACAGGAATATGCAGCAGAGATGGAAGCAGGAAGAAAAGTGGAAGAAGCTTATAAGGCCAAAACCAAGAGCCTGGTGGATGAGAATAATGTAACGATGGCAGATGCAGCCGGCATAGCAGAAGGCGGCAAGCTCTTCAAGCAATCCTGCGTGGCCTGCCACGGTCAGAATGGTGAAGGCGGCATCGGGCCAAACCTTACAGACGACTACTGGATCCATGGCGGATCAATGAACAATATCTATCATACCATCAAGGTTGGATATCCTGACAAGGGCATGCAATCCTGGGAATCTATGATGAGCCCCGTACAGATGAAAGACCTGGCCAGCTATGTGAAATCACTGAAAGGCACCAACCCTGCAAACGCTAAAGCGCCGCAGGGGGATTTGAATAAGGATTGACGAATTGACGGATTGACGGATTACCTAATTAATCCGCCAATTCGCCAATCCGCTAATCCGTTAATCACGAAGTGAAATGAAAGAGAATAAAGACATCGAGTTGGATCAATCGTTCCGCGATTCAGTGGCAACGATAGATGAGAAGGGACACAGGAGATACATTCATCCCAAGAAACCCAAGGGAAGACTGTACAACGCGCGCACCTATGCGAGTATCGTATATCTTATCATTTTCTTTTCACTTCCTTTTATAAAGATCGACGGTGAACCTTTTTTCATGCTCAATGTACTGGACAGGAAATTCATTTTCTTTGGCCAGATCTTCGGTCCGCAGGATTTCTTCATCTTCGCCCTGGGCATGATCACCTTTATGATATTTGTGATCCTGTTCACCGTGATATTCGGCAGGGTATTCTGCGGATGGGCATGTCCCCAGACCATCTTCATGGAAATGGTATTCAGGAAAATTGAATACTGGATCGATGGAGATGCCGCCCAGCAAAGAAAACTCAGGGAGATGCCATGGAATGGCGAGAAGATCAGGAAACGCCTGACCAAGATAGTAGTATTCTATGCACTGTCTTTCCTGATCGCCAATTTCTTCATGGCCTACCTGATCGGTATGGACCAGGTGAAACTATATATCCACGAAGGTATCACTGCACATTTCGGAACCTTTGCCACACTGCTGGTTTTCTCCGGCATCTTCTTCTTTGTGTATTACTGGTTCCGCGAGCAGGTATGCATCGTGGTTTGTCCTTACGGAAGATTGCAGGGCGTATTGCTCGATAAGAATTCCATAGTTGTTGCATACGATTATGTTCGCGGAGAGCCCCGTACCAAGCCCAAAAAAATCGCTGACACCGAAAAAGCCGGTGATTGTATCGACTGTGCAGCCTGCGTGAGGGTTTGTCCTACCGGTATTGATATCAGGAACGGCACCCAACTGGAATGTGTGAACTGCACGGCCTGTATAGATGCCTGCGATGCCATTATGGACAGCGTGCATAAACCCAGGGGACTGATCCGCTTTGCATCCGACAAGAACATCAAAGAAGGAGCAAAAACAAAGATCACCTCCCGCGAAATAGCTTATTCCGCTGTACTTGCACTGCTGCTGTCTGTACTTGCATTTCTGCTGGCAACCAGGGACGATGTGGATGTAACTGTACTTCGCGCGTCCGGCGCCGTATATCAGACCCTGCAGGATGGACGACTTGGCAACGTGTACAATATCAAAATGGCCAACAAAGTGAGAAAGGAAAAAATCGTCACACTGAAGCTTGAAAATATCGAAGGAGAGATACAGGTAGTGGGAGATACATTGAAAGTAGAAGGTGAAGGTTATAAGACGCAGCCCTTTATTATCAAGATCAAACCGGAATTCATCAAACAACGTAAAACACCGATCGAGATCGGGGTCTATGAAGGCGATAAGAAGATCAAAACAGCGAAGACCACGTTTATGGGACCGGCCAGATAGAATGTGATGAACCCCGACGAGGTCGGGGCAAGTAGTGATGAATTAAAAATGAACATTATGAAGTTTAATTGGGGATATAAAATAGCAGCCTTCTACATTGTTTTTGTAGCAGGCATCATGTACATGGTAGTCAGGGCCAGCCAGCAGAATATTGACCTGGTTACGCCCGACTATTATGCGCAGGAATTGAAGTACCAGGACAGGATCGATGAGTCCAACCGGGCTGCAGCACTTTCTGAACAGGTGCAATTCTCTGTGGAGCATCATGTGCTGACCATCAGATTCCCTTCACAGTTTGACGGAAAAACCATCACCGGCAATGTACTGCTCTACTGCCCTGCCAATAAAGACAATGACATCAACAGAACCATCTCAATATCCAACAACACAATGAATATGACCATCCCTGAAAAAAATACCGGTATGCATGAGCTGCAGGTATCCTGGGAAGTGGATGGTGTGAAATATTATTTCAGCAAATCATTATTGATCCAATAAAATGCTTGTTGCCTTCATATTAGGTCTTGTGAGTTCGCTGCACTGCGTGGGCATGTGCGGGCCGATAGCTATGATGATTCCGAATTCCGGATTACGGATTCCGGATTCAAATTCAATCCGGAATCCGCAATCCGGAATCCGGAATTTATACTCCACCCTGCTGTATAACTCAGGGAGAATAACCACCTACGCCGTCTACGGCCTGGTGTTCGGATTGATCGGCAGATCCTTTGCCTGGTTTGGATGGCAACAGAAGATCTCGATCACCCTGGGTGTGATCATCATCCTTGCGCTGCTAATCCCCAGGATCATAAAGACGCAGAACTTTTATTCAACGTTTGTCAATAGCATCATGGTGAAGCTGAGGGCTGAATTGAGCAAACTGCTATTCAAAGGCAATCCTGCTTCATTATACGGCCTCGGTTTGTTAAATGGCCTTCTACCTTGTGGCATGGTTTACCTTGCCCTGGCCGGCGCAGTAGCTACGGGCAATGCGATTAACGGGAGCATGTTCATGGCGCTGTTTGGTTTGGGTACTTTACCTGCTATGGGGACCATAAGTTTTTTTGGAGGAATGGTGAGGCCTGCACTGAGAACCAGTGCAAGGAAATTATTCCCAGCCATGATGGTTTTGATGGCTACGCTGCTGATCCTGAGGGGGTTGAATCTGGGAATACCTTATGTGAGTCCCAGCCTCAACATAACATCTTCAGCGGCAATAGAGTGCCATGATTAAACTCAGGTTTTACGATGATGACCAACATTGATAGAGGGTGGATGAGCATATAGATTTGTAAGGTTAAAGTTCCGGAAACGGAAAAACTTAACCTGCTTTTGCAGAAAATCCTGGAAACAGGATAACAAACATAGCCCTGTTGTAAGAGGGATGCAGCAGGGCTTATTTTTAAACTGAAAGACAGACTATTTTGGCTAATATGATAAAATTGAGAGATATGAGTGCTAAACTGGACCAATACCAGCACGAAGGCTTAACCTGGACAAGATCTCTTGAGTTCTTTAAACAGGAAAATGCCCATCTGAAAGACAGGCTTACTCAGGTAGTTGATAAAACATCGGATAAATATTTTCTGGCCCAGGCTGAACATTTCCAGAACCAGTTTATCATAAAAGACGAGTTTATTGACGAATTAAAACATGATGTGAACGAACAGGTGAGGATGATCCGCGACTATTCCAAAAAACAACCGGCCAATGGCCTGCAGGAAACTTTTGATTCGGTACAGGAAAAACTGCGTGAACAGATGCAGTACCTGGAGAAGGATTTTGCAGATCTGAGAAATGAATTCAATACTTACCTGACGTCGCAAATCTTCGGGTAAACACAGAGACACAGAGGGGGACGCAGAGACACAGAGGGATACTCCGTGTCTCTGCGTTCTTCTTTGTGTCTTTGTGTTCTATTCTGTGTCTCTGTGTTTTACTCCGTGTCTCTGCGTTCTATTCCGTGTCTCTGCGTCCCTCTCCGCGTCTCCGCGTCAATTCAGCATTGACTGCAGCTTCTTCTCATTCAGCAGAATAATATTCCCATCTTTAATATCAATCAGTTTTTCGCCGCGAAAATCGCTCAGGGTCCTGATCAGCGATTCGGTGGCCGTACCTGCAATATTTGCCAGGTCTTCACGGGAGATATGTATGGAGAAATGTTCTTCGTTACCTCTTTTGTACTTGCGCTGCAGGGTGATCAGCGCATCTGCAACCCTTTTGCGCAGCGAGTTGTATGCCAGGTTAAGCAGCTGCTCCTCGCGTTCAACTACATTATGGGCAAGCATCTTGATGAACTTGCGGCTCACTTCGCTGTTGTTGTTGATCAGTGATTCAAAATCATCACGCGGTATCAGCGCGATCTCCGAATCTTCCATAGCCTCGGCTGATTCACGGTACACCCCATTCTCTAACAGTGCTATATAACCGAAATATTCCCCTTCGGAATAAAGACCCACGGTGAGTTCCTTGCCATCGTCGTTCGACTTGAAGGTTTTCACTTTCCCGCTTACCACATAGAACATCCTGCCCGGGTGGTTTCCTTCCGTATATATGATCTGCTTTTTCCTGTAATGGTTGATATTACGGCCCTCGGCCAGGTTTTTCAGGGCATCACCTTTTCCAAGGTCCTGCATGAACTCATGCATACCTTTGATATCTGTGGTATAATTCTTCTTGAGCAGTTCAACCTTTCTGAGACGACTTTCAATAGAATTCAGCAGCTCGATATCGGTGAAGGGCTTGGTGATATAATCATCTGCACCCATTTCCATACCCTTTCTGAAATCACCACGTTCTGCTTTGGCGGTGAGGAAGATAAAAGGGATGTTCTTGAGGTCTTCATGTTTATTGATCATGTGCAGTACGCCGTAACCGTCCAGCACGGGCATCATGATATCGCAGATGATGAGGTCGGGTTTTTCCTCCAGTGCTTTCTCCACACCGATCTTGCCATTTTCGGCGGTTACAACGGAGTAATTGGCGAGTTCCAGAATTTCAGCGGTGTTTTCCCTGACATCATGGTTATCTTCTATCAACAGGATCTTGCTCATAATTGAATTGTATAGTGAATGTAGTTCCTTTTTCGAGTTCGCTGTCTACTGCAATGGTCCCGTTCATCAGCTCCACATATTTTGAAACAATATGAAGCCCCAGCCCGGTCCCCTGGATATTGGTTACGTTATTGGCCCTGAAGAACCGCTCAAACAAATGCTTCTTATCATCTTCAGGTATGCCTAAGCCGTTGTCTTTGACCGAAATTAAAATAGTTTTTTGATCTACCTCACTCCCCACACTGATCACCGCATTTTCCGGCGAGAATTTTATGGCATTGGACAGGAGATTGATCAATACATTCCTGAGCAGGGAAAGGTCAAGATAGACCCTGGTATCGCCCTTATGGGTGTAATTAAATCGCTGGCCTTTTTTCAGGATGGTAGTCATTTCGTTGCATACCAGCTGTATATGTTCCTTGACATTGAAA
>JAHEFC010000415.1 GCA_024640385.1 Sphingobacteriales bacterium | reverse complement strand
AGGGAATGGAGCGAAGAAGCGCCTGCGGTTACAACTTCAATCAGGAACTAGCCCATTACCCACATTCATCACATTCATCACATTCCCCACATTACTAAAAACGCTCCTCGTGAAGAGGAGCGTTTTTTCTCTTTTCCTACGCCGGCATTACCCGGATCAGGTATTCAGGTCTGTTCTCAGTCTCGTTTCCAAAACACCCTGAAGAGAAAAGCTTTTCAGCAACATACAGTCAGATAAAAAATACATGCCCACACTATTCATGCAGGCATGCCATGTTAAAGCGGAATATTTTTCCCATTCCCACATTCCATTCCCCACATTTATCACATTCATCACATTACTCACATTTATGATCACAGCTCCCCACGTTTCAGTTGACCCATGGCATAATCTGCTGCACGTGCGGTCAGCGCCATATACGTCAGGCTGGGATTTTGTGTTGAGGTTGAAGTCATGCAGGCGCCGTCGGTAACAAAAACGTTGGGGCAGGCATGCACCTGGTTCCATTTATTGAGTATGGATGTTTTCGGATCCTTACCCATTCTCGCTCCTCCCATTTCGTGAATATCCAAACCGGGAGCCTGCTTTGAATCATTGGTTTTAATATTTGTAAAGCCGGCCTTAGTATACATTTCGGTAAACTGCTCTATAAAATCTTTCACCATCTTCTCATCATTGTCATCATAGTCAATGTTCACCGAAAGCAATGGTATACCCCACTCATCTTTTTTATCCGGGTCGAGCCTTACGTAGTTTGTTTCCTTTGGAATGGTTTCACCCATCATATGGGATCCTACATTCCAGGGACCGGGATCTTTCTTACCCAGATTATCTTTCAGGGATTCACCGAATCCATCATAGTTGCGCTGATAGCCACGGCCCGATCCGAAACCTGCAGCATAGCCCCGAAGGAAATCGGTTTCCTGTTTATTCACATTCCGGAAACGCGGTATATATGCACTGGTTGGTCTGCCTCCGTCAGTGCTGAATTCCTTATGCCCTTCGTGTTCTGCGCTTATTCGTGCCCGGTAGTTATGAAAGGCAACATATTTCCCAAGTAATCCGTTATCGTTTCCTAGACCATTCGGAAACCTGGACGATGTTGAATTCAACAGGATCAGATTGGTATTGAGGGCAGCAGCATTGACAAAGATCAGTTTTGCAAAGTACTCAGTAGCCTGTTTGGTTTTTGCATCGATCACTCTCACACCGGTAGCTTTCCCTTTTTTGTCGTCATAGATCAGGGAATGAACCACTGAATCTGTCTTCATCGTTATATTCCCGGTACGCTCCGCCCAGGGAATAGTGGAGGCGTTACTTGAAAAATACCCTCCGAAAGGGCAGCCACGCTGACAGAGATTCCTGCCCTGGCATTGCGCCCTACCCTGGTCAAGGTGGACCTGGTTAGGCTTGGTAATATGCGCACAACGTGCATAAACCACATGCCGGCCGGGGTAATTCTTCGAAACAAAATCCTTGAAATAATTCTCTACGCAGGTGAGTTCCAGCGGCGGCAGAAATTCCCCGTCAGGCAGAATATCCAACCCGTCTTTGTTTCCGGAGATGCCCGCAAACTTTTCAACATAGCTGTACCATGGAGCAAGATCTTTATACCTGATGGGCCAATCCACAGCAAAACCGTCACGTGCCGGCCCTTCAAAATCATACTCACTCCATCGCTGTGTCTGCCTGGCCCATAGCAGCGACTTCCCTCCCACCTGGTAGCCCCTGATCCAGTCGAATGGTTTTTCCTGCACATAGGGGTGCTCCGTATCTTTCACCATAAAGTGCATGGCATCTTCCTTAAACGCATAGCACCTGCTTACTACCGGATTTGCTTCTTTGATCGCATATGGCACTTCGCCCCTGTGTTCAAACTCCCAGGGCATCATGTTGGTAGTAGGATAATCTTTAAGATGCTTAACGTCCCGTCCCCTTTCAAGCACCAGGGTCTTCAAACCCTTCTCTGAAAATTCTTTTGCAGCCCAGCCTCCACTGATACCGGAACCGATCACGATCACATCGTATGTATGGTTATTATCGCCCATTGTTTTTGATTAAGAGTTATGCAGACTGCTTTACAGGCACACATCCATGCCAGCGTCCGGGAACCAGTTCGTATACCTGGACCTGGGTGAGATAGAACCTGGATGAAGTATAGGCCCTGATGGTGAGTCCTTTCATTTTCCGGTAGAACGCACCCTCCTCTGCATCTTCGGCCTTCATTTTCTCCAGTTCTTCGAGTACCCCTGACCGTTGCTGCGTGGTGGCCTTTAGAAAATTTATACCGGCTTTCTTCTCTGCATATTTTTCGAAAGCTGCCAGACCTTTAACGAATTTCTGCTGATCATCTTTACTTGCACAATCGTCCATCATCTTCATGGCGAACTGGTGGGCATAAACATCTTTCGCACCGGGAGATGTTGTTTTAGGAATGATGGCTTCCGCAAGTTCTGCAAGAATTTTCTCCTGCTCCCCGCTGATCTCATAATTCTTCAGCAGGAAAGATGCTTTAGTTCGGTCTTCCATGCAGGCAGGTACAATAAGCATCCCTGCCGAGGCCACCAGGATCTGGCGGATCGCATAGCGTCGATTCATTAAAAATGATTTAGTGCTCAATATAGTAATATTGGCGAATTGACGGATTGGCGGATTGGCGGATTTAAATATTCCTGATAAAATCCGCTAATCCGACAATGCGTTAATTCGGCAATTCTATAAAATCCAGATCTTTCCCGTACGATTCCTCTATCCCCCATGCTGCAATAACTGCAATCACCATCAGCATTAATCCTGTGACCCAGGCCCCTGTTACGTAGCTGCCCGTTACATTGCGCATGCCTTTGAATAAAAGGAGTATAAGAGGCAAAGCGCCCCTCACCATATTGGGAATGGTTACGGCAGCAGTAGCCCGGAGATTGGTACCAAACTGTTCGGCCGACATGGTAATATACACCACAGTGAATCCCGTTCCGAAACCGAGGCCGGCGCAGAGCCAATAAAGACTTTGCACAGAGCCCCCTCCCCGGGTGCCAAAATAAAGCAACAGGAAGAAGGCCGTGATACCATAAAAAATAAACAATGCTTTTTTTCTGCTCTTTAATAATCTACTCAGTAGACCTGCCGTCAGATCACCAAAGGCAATGGCCATATATTGATACATGATGGCCTTGCCCGGATCCACATTTTCGATACCGAATTCTTTGCCGAACTGATCAGAAAAAGTCACCAGTACACCAATAATATACCAGGCAGGAATGCCTATCATTACACATCGGATATACAACATCGCCCTTCTCCTGTTCTGGAAGAACATTAAAAAATTCCCTCTTTCAATATGCTTTCCCTTATTCCCCCCTTCAGCAACCTGCAACCCGTAACCTGCAACCTGCTTAAAGAGTTCACTCTCCCTGACACTGGAACGCATCAACAGCAGCAGCAACCCAAGTCCCCCGCCTATAAAATAGCAGGTTCGCCAATCAAACATCTGCTTCATCATAAATGCGGTCACCGCGCCGAGGATCCCGAACGAAGCGATCATTGCGGACGCTATCCCTCTTTTCTCTTTACTGAGCAATTCATTCACCAGCGTGATACCTGCTCCAAGTTCACCGGCCAAACCAACACCGGCAACAAATCTCAGGATGCCGTACTCCGAAGTATTATGTACAAACCCGTTGAGAATATTGGCAACAGAATATAAAAGGATCGAGCCAAAAAGAACCGACAGCCTTCCCTTTTTATCACCCAACATCCCGAAAATGATCCCACCCACCAGCAA
>JAHEFC010000414.1 GCA_024640385.1 Sphingobacteriales bacterium | reverse complement strand
AACGGCTTCCGGATTCATACCGTCTACAGAATCACCGGGCATATCGTATGCATCTGCCAGTTTATAAATATCCACCACATTGGAGGTTCTCTCTACTGAAGTACCCATGGCGTACTGGTTATTCTCGCAGATGAAGATCACGGGTAATTTCCAGGTCATGGCCAGGTTAAAGGTTTCGTGGAGCATACCCTGGCGTGCGGCACCATCGCCGAAAAAGGTCAGACTTACATTGTCCGTTCCCTTGTACTTTTCAGCGAATGCCAGTCCTGCACCGGTGCCGATCTGTGCACCGACGATACCGTGACCGCCGAAAAACCTCTCTTTTACACCGAAAAAGTGCATGGATCCACCCTTGCCCTTGGAGCAGCCGGTAGCTTTTCCATATAGTTCGGCCATACAGGCCCTGGCGGTAATGCCTTTGGCTATGGCCAGTCCATGGTCGCGGTAAGCCGTAATGAAAGTATCTTCTGGTTTGGTAGCGGTCATGCAACCAGCTGCCAGCGCTTCCTGCCCTATATAAAGGTGACAGAAACCCCTGATCTTCTGCATGCCATACAACTGGCCCGCTTTCTCCTCGAAACGGCGAAGCAGCAGCATCAATTCATACCAGTATAAATAAGTCTCCTTACTGAATTTTGTCGCAACGGCGTTGGTAGTACCCACTTTGGCAATTTTGAGGGGCAAATATAAGTGAATTAAGGGAAAAATATCTCCCGGAGAATTCCGGATTCCGCATTGAGAATTCCGGATTTCAAATGTACCTGAATACGGAATGCGTAATCCGGAATCCTGAATTCTTAAGGGTGTTTTTACTTTTTACTTTTTACTTTTAACGTCAAATGAGTCTTCTCCACCTCAACTCCCTCCATCTTACCCAATTCAAAAATTATGATTCTCAGACTTTTGAGTTCTCAGAGCGAATTGTGGGTTTCTGTGGGCCCAATGGGGCGGGTAAAACCAACCTCCTGGATGCTATTTACTATCTCTGCCTGACCCGTTCCTATTTCGGTAAATCTGATCCGGGAAATATCAGTTTCGGCAAAAACGGGTTCAGGATCGAAGGCCGCTTTTCCAGGCAGGGCCAACCCTTTGCTGCCGTTTGCATTCTCCGGGAAACCGGTAAAAAGGAAATGCAGCTGAATGGCGAGGTCTATGCCAAATTTTCGCAGCACGTGGGAAAATTCCCGGTGGTGGTGGTAGCCCCCGACGATGTCAGCCTGGTAGCTGGCGGGTCAGAGGAAAGAAGAAAACTGCTGGATACCATCATCTCCCAGCTTGATCCGGAATACCTGCAACAGCTCATCCAATACACCAAAGTACTGCAGCAAAGAAACAGTTTGTTGAAACAGTTCTCTGAATCAGGACGAATGGACCAGGCCCTGCTGTCGGTACTCGATGATCAGCTCAATGCACCCGGCAACTTCATATTTATCCAACGGAAGAATTTTCTGCAAACCTACCTGCCCGAAGTGGTGAAGATGTATAAGATGATAGCGGGTGTAGAAGAAGGACTAAACCTCCAGTACCAGAGTCAGTTGCACGACCATTCTTTTTCTGAATTGCTGGCCAGGAACCGTGACAGGGATTTTTATGCGCAACGAACTACTGGCGGAATACACCGGGATGAACTCGATATACGTTTGGGTGATCAGCCTTTGCGGCAGATCGCTTCGCAGGGCCAGCGGAAAAGCCTCTTGTTTGCGCTAAAACTGGCAGAATTCAATGTACTCAGGCAGCATAAGGGTTTTGAACCCATCCTGCTGCTGGATGATGTATTTGAAAAGCTGGATGAAAACCGTATGCATAATTTATTGTACTGGGCCTGTATAGACAATCGTGGCCAGGTTTTCCTGACCGATACACATTGCAGCAGGCTGAACGCTGCACTGGAAAAATTAAATACCGGTTTCCAGGTGGTATCGCTGGCTTAATGAACTATTTTTGAAACCTTCTATGGGTGAATATTCTTTATCACAGGCACTGCAGCAATTCCTTAAACAAAGCAGGTTGAAAGGGAATATCCAGGCATTGCAGATCGAAGCCGTATGGGAAGAACTGATGGGAAAAACCATCGCAAAATATACAGACAATATCCAGATCATCAATCAGACCCTTTTCATTACCACTTCAGTGGCTCCATTGAAAAATGAACTGATGTTCCAAAAGGACAAGATCATCCAGCGGGTGAACGAAGCACTCGGCGAACGGGTGATCAAAGATGTTGTGATCAGGTAATTATGAATGCAGGTAATTCTGCAGATGCTCGATAGTATCTTTCTGGGCGAGCATGGTTTCTTTTACCACATCAATGATGGAAACAATGCCTATATAATCCTCGTTTTCAAAAACGGGCAGATACCTGATATTATGATTGGTCATGATCTCCATGCATTCATCCAGGCTATGGCCGGGTGTTACACGGGGAAGGTATTCACTCATGATCTCCCCAACCTGCAATTCGGCGGAAGATTTACCATGCAGAATTACTTTACGGGCATAATCCCTTTCTGTCAACAGGCCACAGTATTTGTCGTTGTCCATCACAACCACTGAACCGATGTTTTTTTCGGCCATCAGTTTCAACGCGTCAAGTACAAAGGCATCCGGTGCCACAGTAATGTTATGAAGGCCTTTTCTTTTGAAAATATCCGCTACGGTTTTCATGCAGTAAAAATTTGGTCACTATCTGAAAATAGTGAATTTAATGCAAAGGAAAAAATCAATCAGGAGAGCTTAACCCTCGGATCTATAAGGCTGTACATCAGATCCGCAACAATATTCATGATCACAAATAAGGAAGCCGTCATCAGTACACTTCCCATGACCACAGGGTAGTCCAGCTTCTCCAGCGCATCCACGGTGATCTTCCCTATCCCCTTCCATCCAAAAATATATTCAATGAAAAATGCGCCGGCGAGTAATTCGGCAAACCACCCGGTGATGGCCGTGATCACCGGATTGATGGCATTACGAAGGGCATGGCCGAAAACCACCCTGCTCCTGCTCAGTCCTTTTGCATAAGCCGTTCTGATATAATCCTGGCCAAGCACATCGAGCATGGAACTCCGGGTGAGTTGGGTGATGATGGCCAGCGGCCTTATGCCCAGGGTGAGTGCCGGGAGGATCAGGTTCTCTAACTGTAGTTCGCGACCCCGGAAAGGGTCTGTATCAAACAGGCTGCCTGTCATATGCAGGCCCGTATAAGCACTCCATACAAATCCAAACAGCCAGGCTATCAGTATGCCCATGAAAAACGAAGGGGCTGAAATTCCTATCACAGAACTGAACACGGCGGTACTGTCCATCCAGGTTCCTTTTTTTACTGCCGCCAATATCCCCAGCAATATGCCCACAATGGTTGCAAATGCCATGGCTGCCAGGGCCAGCAACAATGTTCCGGGCAGTGCATCTGCGAGGATCTCCAGCACTTCTCGTTTGGATTGATAAGACCTCCGGAGGTAAGGTATCTTGACACCGAATTTTGTTTCGCCGCCGATGAAAATGCCCCTGAGTTTCTTCTCTTCGATCTCTGCAGCGCTATGAACGGCCACGGGGGAAATATCCCTCAGATAATAGAAAAACTGTTTGTACTTGGGTTGATCCAGGTATAATTCTTTCCGGATATTCTGCAGGGTGGCAGCATCACCTGTTTGTCCCAGTACCAGCCTGGCCGGATCACCAAATCCCTGGAACAGGAAGAAAACGATCACCACTACGCCGAACATCACTAAAATGCCGTAAAGGATCTTTCTGGTGAGGAAGGAGATCAATCTTTTCTTTTT
>JAHEFC010000413.1:1599-3783 GCA_024640385.1 Sphingobacteriales bacterium | reverse complement strand
ATTAGCCGGAAACAAAATTTTTTTTATGATAAAAAACTTTGTGCCGGCTATCCTTCTGCTCCTGTCAATTTCAACCTATTCTCAAAACAGGATGACTCCCGAATTACTCTGGAAACTGGGAAGGGTATCAGGACTTGGTATTTCGGGAGATGGAAAATATGTTGTGTATTCAGTAGGCACTCCCGACTGGGAACAGAACAAGATTAAGCGGAAATCATACATCATCCCCGTAGCCGGAGGAGAAGCAACGGAAATCGGTAATCCTGATAGTTTGCTGAATAATAAGAATGTTTCACCGGATGGAAAATATGTCATCAGTAATAAGGAAGTGAAAGTGAAAAAGATTTTGGGTACCGACTTCTATCCCGAACTCACAAAGTCCAACGCTTATATTTTCGATAACCTCAACAACCGGCATTGGGATACCTGGGAAGAAGGAAAATTTGATCATGTTTTTTGGGGAAGATGGGAAAACGGGAAGTTAGTTGATGAAAAAGACATTATGCCGGATGAACCATACGACTGCCCGCAAAAACCTTTTGGTGGAGACGAGGATTATATATGGAATCCTGATAGCAAACATATCATTTATGTAACCAAAAAGAAATTCGGGAAAGATTATGCCGTCAGCACAAATACTGATTTATACTCCTTTAATATTGAAACCGGGAAAACGGAAAATCTTACGAAGGAAAGAAAAGGATATGATATCAACCCGGCCTATAGTAATAATGGAGCCCTTGCCTGGATGAGTATGAAAAGAGACGGATATGAATCGGATAAACAGGATATCGTTGCAACAACGGGGCAGGGAGAAGTGAACCTCACCAATCACCGGGATGAAATTCATGTAGAAGGATTTCGTTGGGCGGATGATGGAAAGCATATTTTTTTCTGGGCGCCCATCAATGGAACACTGCAACTTTTTGAAGTAGCGTATACCGGGGCAACCACCAAAATTCCGGACATCAGGCAAATTACCAAAGGAGATTTTGATATTAATGGTATCGTTGGCCAGTCTGGTAATACACTGATTGTATCCCGAACGGATATGAATCATGCGGCCGAATTATATTCGGTGGATATTCAAAGCGGCGCTATGCTGGCATTAACGCATGTAAACGATGCCACATTTAATTCGATTGGCACGTGTAAAACAGAAAGACGATGGGTTCCCACCACCGATGGTAAAAAAATGCTGGTATGGGTAATTTATCCGCCCGATTTCGACCCCAACAAAAAATATCCGACATTATTGTATTGCCAGGGCGGCCCACAGGTGCCATTGACCCAATTTTATTCTTATCGCTGGAATTTTCAATTGATGGCTTCCAACGGATATATAGTGGTGGCTCCTAACCGGAGAGGTATGCCAGGACATGGCACCAAATGGAATGAAGAAATAAGTAAGGACCACGGCGGACAGGTAATGAAGGATTATCTTTCGGCCATTGACAATGTGAGTAAAGAAAATTTTGTAGACAACAACAGGAGAGGCTGCGTGGGAGCAAGCTATGGTGGTTATTCTGCCTTTTACCTTGCCGGGATCCATAATAACCGGTTCAAAACTTTTATTGCACATGACGGCATATTTGATACCAGGAGTATGTATGGTACCACCGAAGAATTGTGGTTTGTGAATTGGGATTTCGGAGGCCCTTATTGGGATAAAAAAAATATAGCGGCTCAAAAAGCATACAACCAATTCAACCCGATTAATTATGTTGATAAATGGAATGCTCCTATCCTGATCATCCAGGGTGGTAAAGATTATAGAGTACCCATTGAACAGGGTTTGCAGGCCTTCCAGGCAGCACAATTACGTGGAGTGAAAAGTAAGTTGCTTTATCTGCCTGATGAAAACCATTGGGTACTAAGTGTACAGAATGCCCTGGTGTGGCAAAGAGAATTTTATGATTGGCTGGAAGAAACAATGCCCCCGCCTGATATTGATAGGTCGAAAGAAAAAAAGAAGAAAGGATTTTAGTTTCTTTCGGCCACCTTTCCTCTTTCATATTTTATTGCATTTGTAATCCTTAAAAAAAATAATGAGCATAGCCTCTGCAATAAAGTAAAGGATAGCATCTGCCTTTGGACCATCCATGCTTTGTATTTTTACATTATTTGATTTTATTTGGTAAGCAAACAATCCAGTATGAAAATTTTCTCCCTGGTCCTTTTTGG
>JAHEFC010000413.1:0-1589 GCA_024640385.1 Sphingobacteriales bacterium | reverse complement strand
GTACTGGGCAAGCGGGAACTAAAGAGAGATATGGGCGCCAGGTTATTCAAATTCAGGGGAAACATAAATGCAGAATTGAACCACTATCACCCAAGAGGTAAGATCATCATTCAATCTTTTGTAGATGGCATTAATGCTTTTATTAAACAAGTGCTGAATAAAGAAATGCCTATGCCAGTTGAATTACAATGGTTGGGTATCAAACCGGGTTATTGGACACCAGAAGTGGTCATTTCCCGGCACAATGGTTTGCTGAGCAATGCGCAGGCAGAATTAAATACGGCACGCTTGAAAGGGAAAATGGGCGAAGCAGCTCTTCGACTGATTTCCAATTTTCAACCAGCCTCCCCTGATCTGCGAATAGATCCAGTTATTGACGCGCCACGATTGAATGATGATGTCCTGGAACTCTATAATGCATTTCGCGCCCCGCTGCTTTTTAAAGCGGAAGATTTAGCAATGCAAGAAAAAGTACAGGAAAAAGTAAAATGGTGGAATTCGTCATCGAATACAAAACAATGCTGCCAGGAATCAGAAGGAAGTAATAATTGGGTGATCTCAGGCAGGCTTGCTAAAAATGGATTCCCTATGCTGGCCAATGATCCGCACCGGGCCATCACTACCCCATCGCTGAGATATATTGCCCATCTCTCTGCACCAGGTTGGAATGTTATCGGTGGCGGGGAACCGACCCTCCCAGGTATAGCTATTGGACATAATGAATACGGCGCATGGGGACTTACCATTTTCGAAACCGATGCAGAAGATCTTTATGTTTATAAATTAAAGCCGGGCAATCCTTCTATGTATTATTTTAAAGATCAATGGATACCTTTCAAAAAAATAAGCGAAAATATTCCTGTTAAAAATCAATCCCCGGAAAGGGTAACCCTTAACTATTCAGTGCATGGACCCGTTACCTTTATTGACAGCATTCACAATATTGCATACGCAGTAAAATGCGGATGGTTGGAAAAAGGCGCTGCACCTTATCTTGCCAGTTTGCGCATGAACCAGGCAAAAACTTGGAAGGAATTCCGTGCCGCCTGTTCATATAGTTATATTCCTGCGGAGAACATGGTATGGGTCGACCGCCAGGGACATATCGGGTGGCAGACCGTTGGCCTTGCCCCCATCCGGCAACATCATTCCGGCATGGTTCCTGTTCCTGGTGATGGCAGATATGAATGGGGAGGATATCTGCCGGTGCTTAACAGACCATGGATGTTCGATCCGCCTGCAGGATTTATATGCACGGCCAATGAAAACCGAACTCCACCTGGTTATCCGTTCATGAACACTATTGGCTATAGCTGGGCTGATTCGTACCGCCACGACCGCATCACTGATGTATTGAGCAAAGGCAACAAATTTTCAGTGGAAGAAATGCAGGAATTACAGACGGATTACTATTCCATTCCCGCCAAACAATTAATTGCCTTACTTAAAAATATTCATATAACTGATAGTATCGCTAACAAAGCATGGCAGGTTCTGGCAAAATGGGATTATTTTTTATCGCCTTCATCTATACCGGCAACCATTTACGCCGAATGGGAAAATTTGCTGGAAAAAAATCTGTTGAAATA
>JAHEFC010000412.1 GCA_024640385.1 Sphingobacteriales bacterium | reverse complement strand
ACCTTTATCCTTAGCCCTCTTCATGATGGAGTGATTCAGGGGGCTTTCAAGAAGCTCGGGGACTACTGTGATGATATCGATATGCATGCTGTGAAGTAAAAAGTAAAAAAAAAAATTAAAAAACTGGTTCAATCCAGGTAATCACCCAATTCCCGGCGCTGTTTCTTAGTTGGTCTCCCGATCTTGGATTGGCGCTTACCGGTGAAGAAAGCTGCAGCCTGAAATTCCAGCCTTTGTTTTTCTTCTGCCGGGGTAAGGTCAGCATAATATTTGATCGCTTCCGTGTATTGGACTCTGTGATCAAGCAGGGCAGTTACTTTGATCACCCATTTCCTGGATTCTGTTTTGATCTCATATTCTTCCCCAACCATCACAGGTTTGGATGCTTTTACCGATGTGCCCTGCAGTTTCACCTTGCCTTTATCACATGCCTCCGATGCCTGCGACCTGGTTTTGAAAATGCGGATGGCCCAGAGGTATTTGTCAATTCTCAGTTTTTCTTTGTCTGCCATTGTTTGATTTTTTTAGGCGATACTCTCGCCTATCGCCTCTCGCCTCACTCCTCACATTTCATCCGCACTCGGCCCGTAAACTCCCGGAATAGGGATATCAAGTAATCTCAGGTATACTCCCAGTTGGGCACGGTGGTGGGTATTCTGACCAAAAGCATGCCTGATCATCTCATACTTACTGGTTTTGCTGATGATATGATCACCATGCCGCATGGTCCAGGTTTCATTCAGTAACTGATCGTTGGTTGCTGCAGAAAGCGCGGTTCTTCCTTTTTCAAGTTCCCCGTCGAACAGCGCGAGAAGCGCAGCGTTATTTTTCACTTCTGTTGGCTTGTATTCCCAACTGCCAAAGTCAAGTTCACTGGTATGCAGCACTACTGCATGCCAGGAAGGGAGCTCGGCCAGATGCACAGCCAGTTGCTTCATACTCATGCTCTTGGGGTGGGGTTTCCAATCAAACTTTTCGTCTGGTATCAGTGCAAGTAATTTCCTGGTGTTAGGATATTCTGCGGCCATTTCATTTAACAACAATTCTTTTAATTCCATAATATTATTTTTATGACTGTTAATTGCCTCTAGATTTTATTTTTGATCACTGCTTTTCAAGATTCGTTCAAAAAACTCCCAGGTCCTCAACATCTGATCTATCCTTTGCCTGTTGTTGCCACTCCTGGTGATTTCATGGGTGGCCCCGGGATGGCGGACATATTCAACCTGTTTTCCCATAACCTTCAGACTGCGATAGAACTGCTCGCTTCCTATCACACCTGTTCTCAGGTCGTTCTCACCATGGAAAATGATCACCGGTGTGTTCACATTCTGAACATAGTTGATAGGTGATTCCCTTTCAAGTATGTCGTATGTTTTTTTCTCCCAGGGATAACCGCCGAAATAATTTGGGACCAGCCTCCAGGCATTGCCTTCGCCAAAAAAAGTTCGCAGGTCATACACGCCCCTTTGTGAACATGCCGCTTTAAATCGATTATCGTGACCTATGATCCAGGAGGTGAGATAACCGGCATATGAACCACCGGTGATCAGCAATTTCGAGGTATCGGACCATCCTTCTGCTACAGCCTTATCCAGGGCAGTCAGTACATCGCTAGCCGGACCAGTTCCCCAATCGTTGACATTGGCCCGTAGAAACGCTTCGGTATATCCGCCGCTGCCCCTGGGGTTGCTGTACACCACACCATAACCTTTGCTACAGAAATACTGGAACTCATGCCACATGCTGCTCTCGCCGGGTCCCCACATGGCTGACGGTCCTCCATGGATCTCCAGCAGCAGGGGATATTTTTTTCCCTGCTGGTAGTTAGCGGGTTTCATCACCCAATATTCAACTTCCATGCCTGCATTATTGGTGAAGCTGTGTTTCTCCGGCATGCTCAGTTTCTTGTTTTTGATCCAGCTGCTGTTAAGAGATGTTATGGCTTTCTGATTTTTCATGGAAGCATCCGCAACATACAATTCAAAAGGACTTTCCACCGAGGTTTTTACAAATGCGATCTTATCTTCTTTCACATCAAAACTGCCAACACCTTCATCGAAAGAGGTCAATACCGTAACCTGTCTGGTAAGCGGGTCAACACGGTTCAAAACCACTCCGCCGTTTGATGGAGAAGTAAAATACAGGTACTTATCGTTCTTGCTCCAGGTCATCGAATTTTTTGAGCGATCATAGGCGATCTGTATGGGCTTTGATCCAGGTTGCAGACTCAACAATTCCAGGGTTGGAAAACTATTGAACTGAGTTGCACCATTCAGGTAAGCGATCCATTTTCCAGACGATGAAACCGATGATCCGGTATACCTCCTGTCTTTCTCTCCTGCAATTTGCTGTAATCCGGTTCCGTCTGTATTCACCGTCCAGATACCCGCAGTCAATGAACGGTCAGGCATCTGTGTTGAATCCAAATTCACTTCCACTGCCATTTTGTTGTTATCAATGAATGAGGGGTTACTGTAGCTGAAGAATCCACTTGTGACAGCTGTTGCGGTGCTGCCCGCGGCAGCATTGGTTATGAATATATGATTGACCAGGTATTCGCTGCTGGTGGTAGACTCCTGCTGAAACTGGAGTTTGTTGAATACTTTGGCTTTCTTGTCAGTTTCGTTTTTTGCCAGGTATGCACGTACTTCTTCTAATGTTCCATCCGGATCTGCCTTGGCCTTGCTTTTTACGAGGAAATTATTTGTCATACCCGGCTTCTCCATGGAATAAGCCGGTACGCGTCCGGATTTATTATACACGGTATCGTTGATATATTCCCTGAGCGAAAATGATGAAACAAATGCGATCCGTTTTCCGTCGGGGCTCCAGACAGGCCCTGTAGCGCCTCTTTTTGCTGTAGTCAGTTGTATCGGCTCGCCGCCACTTAATGAAAGCAGGAAGATCTGTGAATTGCCATCCACAGTCCTTACAAATGCAAGCATATTGCCATCAGGGCTCCAGGCGGGTTGAGATGCTCCTTCCCTGGCAAAAGTGACCTGTCTCGGCATGCTCATGCCATCGGTATTGGCCATCCAGATCTGTGACTGGTAGTTGAACTCATCAGCGTTCTTTTCATCCGGGATGATCGACGTGACCACATAGGCAACCTTCTTTCCGTCTTCTGTCAGCGCAACAGTGCCCACTGAGCTGATCTTGAGCAGATCAGAAACTTTGATCGGGTCCGTACCTTTCTGGGCAAAAGATGTAATGGTGAATACAAAGAAAAACAGGACGGAAAGACCTCTTTTCATGATGAAAAATTTAAGTAATTGGGAGTGCCGAATTTAAGGTTTTCTGGCAGGATGATGGTGTGTATTGGTTAACTTGCAAAAAATATCTCACATGTTCAGGATCTTTTTCTTCTTGTTATCCCTGATTTTTTTTGGATTTGGAACTGCCTTTAGCCAGAATATCACCTGGACAAAAGATGGCAGGGGAATGCTGCAGAAATCAGAGGGCCAGCTGATTCGGGTAGATCCCAAAACCGGCAGCCAGGAAGTTGTGATCAGCAAAAGCCAGTTGAAACCCGTTGATGGGAAAGGGCCAATTACTATCGAAGATTATTCCCTTTCTCAGAATGGAGAATGGGCACTGATCTTTACCAACACGGCCAGGGTCTGGAGGTATAATACACGTGGAGACTATTGGTTGCTCAACCTGAAGAATAACAAGCTGAGACAGGTAGGGAAAGGCAGGCCGGCTCAAAGCCTGATGTTTGCCAAACTTTCTCCGGATGGAACCAAACTGGCTTATGTAAGCGAGAAAAATATTTACGTTGAA
Organism: Sphingobacteriales bacterium; assembly: GCA_024640385.1. GTDB lineage: Bacteria > Bacteroidota > Bacteroidia > Chitinophagales > Chitinophagaceae > Pollutibacter. Next base: position 2 of record JAHEFC010000412.1, on the reverse strand, counting down.
GA
>JAHEFC010000107.1:4126-10745 GCA_024640385.1 Sphingobacteriales bacterium | reverse complement strand
TTCAAAAGATTCACTGCCAAACCGGAAGTGAAGCCGAAGAAAAAACTGTTCATCGATGAGGTCAGGAAAGAGAAAGTTTCCCGTACTGCGGCGTATAAAGTCAGTGAAGGGGTATGGCTGTCGTTCCTGCCGGTATTTGATAAAGATGTTTTTGACGATGATGTGGTGGAGTATTTCAGGCTATACCTGGTGAACCAGACTGACTATCATTTCAAGTTCTCTTACTGGTTGAGATTGGCAGGCAACGTAGATTTTGAATTGAAGAACGAGATCCTGCCGCTCTCTGATTTTTATCTCCACGATGTGCAGTTTGAGACATTAAATGACGCCCCCAGGTTTGATTTTGAGTTTTCGCTGAATCAGCCTGATAAAAAGAAGGCGGAACATTTTGAGGCCAATCTCAAGCTTAAGCCCAAACAGGTTTTCATGAAGATAGAAGAGACCCGGATGAAACAGGAAGCCAGTTTTGCGTACCAGCTTTTTGAAAAATATCCCGACCGTGTGGAAGAGGAAAAAACAGATCTCAGTAAACTGGCCAATGCAGGGTACAAGATCTATGAGAGCGGGAGGCTGCATAGGCAGCATCTGGAGCCGGCCAGGTCAGTGATCGATCTCCATATTGAAAAGCTCACAGACAACTGGAGAAATATCAACAAGAGTGATATGCTTGAACTTCAGCTGAAGACTTTCGAAAAATATTATGAACTGGCCTTACTTCATCATCTCAAACAGATGATCGTGATCCACGGGGTGGGTACCGGTCGTTTGCGTGAAGAGATCCATGAGATATTAAGGCTGAAGAAAGATGTGAAATCCTTTGTTAACCAGTTCCATCCCTTATATGGATTCGGTGCTACCGAGATCTACTTTTCATAAAAAAAACCTGCAAACACTGTAAGCCGGATCCTGTACTCCTAAGAGTGGTTATCATTTATCTGTCCCGGAAGTTACCCCCCGGGATCGATCTGCCTACCCTGTAACGTTCCCTTTCGGGATCGGGCGAGCCACCCTCACCGTTACTATACATGGCATTTCAGCACTTAAGGTTTACCCCCTGGTCATGTTACCATGAGCAGTTGTGGGCTCTTACCCCACATTTTCACCTTGACTTTCTGAGTACTTACAACAGGTTGCAGGCGGCAGGTTGCAGGTTGCAATAAATTATCTACTGCAACCTGCCACCTGGAACCTGCAACCTGTTGCAAGCACCCGGAATAGCAGTAATTCTCTGTGGCACTCTCTGTCCCCGGGGCTGCCCCCAGGGCCCGGCTATTCACCGGTAAGCTGCTCTATGCTGTCCAGACTTTCCTTCCCGATATGATCGGGACGATAACCCGTGTTTGCAGGTTCATAAAATTAAAACAAAAAAACCGGCGATGATTACGCCGGTTCTCCAAAAACAAACCAACTGACTGATTATTTTGCGCTGTTCACTGCGAACTGTGCAGCCTGGTCATTCATCATGTTCTGATGAATTTCGAGATCAGCTTTGCTGAAGCTGTCCTGGCCAGGCATCCTGATGTTCTCAGCATTGAACAGGGTATTGATCTGGTCGTCTGCATTTACTGAAGTCCAAGAACCTTTAATGCCTTCGTTTTCAGCAATGAAGATGTCATTGATATCAGCGTCTGCGTTTACTGCGAATGTTCTGCTGATGTGCTCTGCAGCAAAATTGGCACTCATGGTCTCATCTGCATGAACAGCCGGGAAGCTGCTTACAGTTGTTTCACCCTTGAAGATCCAATTGATCTCTGCATCGGCGGCAGCGAATAATTTCGCAAATCGCGTGATCTTGCTTTCCCTGAGTGATTTGTACAGGTTCCTGTTCATCTCACTGTCAGCCTTCTTCACCATTTCTGTGGATGGAAGGGTCAGGTTAACATTTTTCGGGAAGTCAGCCACTTTACTTGTTTTGCAACAAGAGTCTCCATTTTTAATACCTGCAATGAGGGAGACTGGTGTCAGGGCTATTACAGCCAACATCAGAACTGAGGCAATTAATTTAGTGGATACGTTCTGAAGTAGTTTCCAACTTGTCTGTTTAAGTGTTCCTGCCTTTGGAGTCACTTGATTCATCTTCTGTTTCATTTGTTTTTCTATTGTTTCTTTCTATCTGACTAGCTAATTCGTTTCAAAGTTACATTCGATTCTACTACTATGCAATACCTATTACTATGTTTGGTTAGGAATCAGGATAAATGGTCATTTTTATCTTTATATAACGGACATTCCTGAATTCTAGTGCCCTTATACTGGCTGCAGTCGTTTGGATTGGTGCCGCAAAGATAATCCATATTCGCGAATCGTCAAATACCCAAGGTTAAGAAAAATTAAAAATTATTCAAAATAGGGGCACTTAGCTATTCCAAATCGCTATATCTGTAGCTTTTTTGGCCGGAATTTAAATAATATTCAAAGAGCTATAATCCTGGTAGACTATACTATATGAGACGGCGTTTTGGGCTTTTTGTTACTAAAGCTTTGTTAAGGATGGTGATGACGTGATAACCGACGGTAATGGCGGATGAGCGGAGTATATGCATGAAGACGCGGCCCTTGAAAAGGGCAAAAAGGCAACTCAAACGGATATTTTCAGCTATCCGTTCAAAAAGAAGGAGTTAAGAGCTTCTCAGATAAGGTCAAGAGCCTTAACCAGGGAAGTAACCAGTGGAACCACAGTCAAAGAAGTCATGGAAGGGAGGAACAGGTAAACCCCTACGCAAAGGGCAATAGAAGCAAAAAACATAAGCCAGTAAATACCTCTTGATTTGGATTCCATGAAGAAAATTTTTGCGAATATAATGGCTTCCTTCTGAATTCAGAAGAAAACCAATATAATGTGTATCATTTACACTAGCTTACTATATTTTTATAGCCCAAACCCAACTTGCATGACCATTCGCTTTTTCCTCCGTTTTACAACACGGCCCGGCCAATCTCTGCATATATCGGGAACAATTCCGCAACTCGGATCTTCAATAGCAACTGATGCTTTAGCAATGAACTACCTGGATGCCCAATTCTGGGAAGCAACACTTCATTTGAAAGAAGAGGAAAAACCTGAATCATTCACCTATAACTATGTTTTACGTGAAGAGCATGGTGACCTGATCAATGAATGGGGCAACGACCGCCTGGTGGAATTATCGAGGATCACGGCCGAAGAACTGGATTGTTATGATACATGGAATTTTGCCGGAACATTCGAGAATGCTTTTTTCACTGCACCATTCCAGAAAGTATTATTACCTGTTTCCAGAGCCATTTCAAAGCCGAGACCTTACCGCGGCAGCACCCATGTTTTCCAGGTTAAAGCACCATTGTTGAGAAAACATGAATGCCTTTGCATTGTGGGAAGCATTCCGGAACTGGGGGGATGGAAAAGTGAAGGTGCAGTGCTGATGAACAAAGAGAACGACTGGTGGACGCTGAAGATCAACCTATCCGGTGCCAGATTCCCCATCGAATATAAATACGGAGTCTATGACGCTAAGGTGAAAAAATTCACTGCTTATGAAAGTGGTGAGAACAGGTCGCTGGATTCATTGAGCCGCCCTGGCAAGGTCACTGTTGCCCGGGATGGTTTTGCTCAATTGCCCAATGCCACCTGGCATGGAACGGGGGTGGCAATTCCTGTATTCAGTCTGAGGTCAGACCGGGGGACAGGTGTGGGTGAGTTTGTTGATATTAAATTATTGGTGGACTGGGCCAAGGCAACAGGAATGAAACTGATACAGATCCTGCCTGTGAACGATACCATCTCAACGCATACCTGGACGGACTCCTATCCATATTCAGCCATATCCGCTTTCGCTTTGCACCCCATGTTCCTGAACCTGGAGAAAGTAGCGGGTAAAGAATTTGAAGGTTCGATCAAGTCGCTGCGGAAAAAGCAGAAACAACTGAATGATCTGCCTGATATGGACTATGAAGCCGTGATGAATTTTAAGATCGGCGTGATCGAAGATCTCTACCAGTTACAGAAAGACAAAGTATTCTCATCTGAATCCTACCTCCGGTTCTTCGAAGAAAATAAAGACTGGCTGGTTCCCTATGCAGCATACAGTTATCTCCGCGATAAATACGGAAGTGCCGATTTCCGCACATGGAAAAGCCACTCTGTGTTTGATGTAAAACAGATCGAAAAACTCTGTGCGCCGTCTCAGAAATATTACGACAAGATCGCGATATATTATTTTACGCAATACCATCTGCATCTTCAATTGCAGGAGGCCCATGATTATGCCAACAAACATGGCATCATTGTGAAAGGTGATATTCCCATTGGCGTGAACAGGAACAGCGTTGATGCCTGGACCTCTCCCGAACTGTATAATATGGATATGCAGGCCGGAGCACCGCCGGACGATTTTGCGGTGAAAGGACAGAACTGGGGTTTCCCCACCTACAACTGGCACCGGATGAAGGAAGATGATTATGCCTGGTGGAAACGCAGGTTCGAACAGATGAGCCGTTATTTTGACGCTTTCCGTATCGATCATATTCTTGGTTTTTTCCGCATATGGTCAATTCCTGAACATGCCGTGGAAGGTATCATGGGCCATTTCGTTCCTTCCATACCCGTACGCATAACCGAATTCCATATGCGCAGCATATGGTTCGATCATAAACGTTACTGTGAACCTTTTATCAATGATTCCATTCTCTGGGAAATGTTCGGCGGCGGAGAAAAGAAGATCAAACCATTTCTGCTGGAACTGGGTGATGGTTATTATCAGTTGAAGGAAGAATTCAATACGCAGAAAAAAATCGAATCCCATTTCATACAGCACGAAGCCAATGAAGAAAATGACAGGCTTAAACATGGCCTGTTCGACCTTGTATCCAATGTGGTATTGTTCGAAGAGGAAGGATCCCAGGGACTGGCTTATCATTTCAGGTTCAATATGCAGTCCACATTCTCATTCAGGTACCTGGATCATAATACCCAACAGCAATTGAAGGAATTGTATGTTGACTATTTTTTCCGCCGCCAGGATGATTTCTGGAAGAAAGAAGCCCTTGCAAAATTGCCGGCCTTGAAAAGGGCCAGCAAAATGCTGATCTGCGGCGAAGATCTTGGTCTTGTACCCGCTTGCGTGCCGGAAGTAATGAAGCAACTGGGATTCCTGTCCCTGGAGATCCAGCGCATGCCTAAAGATCCCAAGCGTGAGTTCTTTCATCCCAACGATGCACCATACCTTTCAGTGGTAACGCCTTCTACCCACGATATGAGCACTATACGCGGCTGGTGGGAAGAGGAGAGAAGTAAAACGCAGCGATTCTTCAACAACGAACTGGGCCAGTACGGGGAAGCGCCATTATTCTGCGAAGCATGGATCAACAGGCAGGTGGTTATTCAGCACCTGTATTCTCCTTCCATGTGGGCGGTATTCCAGATGCAGGATCTGCTGGGCATTGATGAGAAACTCAGGAGACAGGATCCTCATGAGGAACGAATCAACGTGCCGGCAAATCCCAAACATTACTGGAAATACAGGATGCATATTTCTCTCGAGGAACTATTAAGACAAAAAGGTTTCACTAACGATCTGCGACTACTGATAACAGCCAGCGGCAGAATATGAATATCAGGCATTTTTCCAGGCAGCTTCCATTCGTATACCCATTTACCATTTCAAAAGGGACAAAAACGCATCAGCCTACATTTATTATAGAACTGGAATGGAAAGGATTGAAAGGATACGGCGAAGCTCCTGCCATAAACTACTACAACATCACGGTGGATCAGATGGCTGATGATCTTGAAAAGAAAAGAGTCGTGCTGGAAAAATTCGCACTGACAGATCCCGAACGCTACTGGCATTTTTTACATCACCTGTTTCCCGGAAATCCGTTCCTGGTATGTGCATTGGATTTGGCAGGCTGGGACCTGTTTGGGAAGATGGTGAAAAAACCTCTTTTTCAGTTCTGGAACCTGGATCCTTTGAAAGCTCCCGTGACCGATTATACCATAGGCATTGACTCCGCTGAGATCATGGTCAGGAAAATGAAGGAGAAAGATTGGCCTGCATATAAGATCAAAGTGGGTTTTGACGGGGATATGGACCTGCTTGCAGAATTAAGACAACATACCACCGTTCCTTTACGCGTAGACGCCAATGCAGGATGGACCCTGGAACAAGCCCTGGAAAAACTTCCTGTAATGAAACGGCTTGGCGTGGAATTCATTGAACAGCCACTGGCGAAGGATGACTGGGAGGGGATGGCCGCTTTGTACAAGGCATCAGAGATCCCGTTGTTTGCGGATGAAAGTTGTGTGTTTGAGAACGACGTGGAAAAATGCCATAACCATTTTCATGGCATCAATATCAAGCTCACCAAATGCAGCGGTATCACACCGGCACGGCGCATGATCAAAAAGGCCCGCGGACTGGGGATGCAGGTGATGCTGGGATGCATGAACGAATCGTCCATTGGTACAGCAGCCATGCTACACCTGGCGCCCTTGGTGGATCACCTGGATGCCGATGGACCCCTGCTTCTTGCAGAAGACCTGGCTTCAGGTCTTATTTATGATCAGGGGAAAGTTTCCTTTGCCAATTATTCGCCCGGCCTCAGTATAGAGGTATATATTAGTTAGAAGATCCTTGTAGTA
>JAHEFC010000107.1:0-4116 GCA_024640385.1 Sphingobacteriales bacterium | reverse complement strand
CTGCAGATAGAAAGGATGAAAAATTTGACGGTGTAACTTCCGAATAAACCCGCCCAGGCAAGACCGGCTCGTTATTCAAAACAAAACCCCCAGGCCACGCCTGGGGGTTTTGTTTTGTCGGGATGACAAGATTCGAACTTGCGGCCTCTTCGTCCCGAACGAAGCGCGCTACCGGGCTGCGCTACATCCCGTTTTTTGCAAAAATAGCCAGTTTGGGATTTTTAACAGCAATTCCGGCTCAACTTTTCATTCTTGATAATCCGTTGAACCAGACAAAAATGCTTGTATCAAATTCCTTAAATTGTTTCAAATCATAAAGATCCTACCCTGAGATCGGATCAATTTGTTGCATGTTAAGCAATTTAAACAATCCTGTACTTCTGAAATTTGTTTGCCCCCCGGCTTGCCAGTTATTTTCGCTCCAGTTAAGTCTCAGATCTAACAACCATTACACAACACTTAACCTAAAGCAAATGATCGTCAGTTCAGTCAACCATCAAATGTTCAGAAAGCCCCTGAACAAAGATCTGTACAAATCCTATCTCGAGGAATATCTCCTGAGGGAACGGCCGTTCCTTACACCGGGTTTCAGTCTTCTGGATATGTCCCTACAGACCGGGATCAATGTCCCTACCTTATCTGCCCTGATCAACAGGGAATATGGAATGAATTTCAATGATTTTGTCAACCAATTCAGGGTGTCATTTTTCAAAGACCTGATCAGGGATCCTGAGTATCACCAATGGACGTTGGAAGCCATTGCCAACAAAGCAGGTTTTAATTCCCGGACAACCTTTATCAGGGCATTTACAAAGTTTGCAGATTGCTCACCCAGCGAGTATCTGCGCTATGTAAAACTGAACACCATGGTAGCCTGATGAGCTCATGACCGTACCATGATGTCAGAGTCGCAGGATCACGGTACTCCCCACTGTCCTGGGATTACCAAGGTGTACGCCCCCGAAATCATACCCATAGGCAATGTACCTGGAGTTTCCGAGGTTTCTTCCCCATACATAGACCTCCAGGTGGCGGGAACTTATTCCTATACGGGAATGTAAAAGGCTGTAAGGATCCTGGCTGATGGTATTGGCCAGGTCAAAGTACTGTTTGCCAAAACTGATCCATTCCACCCTGGCCATCAGCCTGGTTTTTTGCTTCTGCCCCAAAGGCAGGGTATACTGACCCATTAATAAAGAAGTGTAAGAGGGGGTAAATACCTGGTTGTTGCCATCGTAGTTCACCATTACGCCATCTTTGGGCAGCGACAGGCTGGAATATGATGCATCTGTAAGTCCTCCATTAAACATCAGTTCCAGCCCGTTTATGGGCGTTGCGCCTACCTCCAGTTCAACCCCTTTGGTGGTCATTTTTCCAGAGTTCCGGACCACAGTGATCGCATCAGGAAGTACCAGGGTGGGTACCTGCACATTTTCCACAAACGAATAGAACAGGGTAGCGTTCAACCTGAGTTTGCGATTTAGCAGGAAATTCTTCCAGCCGAATTCCACGTTATTGCTGTATTCGGGATCAAACGCTGACAGCGGCACCTGTGATGGGTCTGAGCCCAGTGGGGTGAGTCCGCCCGCACGGTAGCCGCGGCTATAGCTCAGGTAAAGCATATTGTCGCCTCCAAGATCATATTGGAGTCCGGCTTTTGGCGAAAAAGCGCTGTAGTTGTCAGAAGCTGAAGTATCCGATAATATGGGAAATGCCGGGTCAGGGTCTTGCTGGTATTCTCCGGCAATTGTGAGTTTCCTGTTTTCATTATCGTATCTCAGCCCCAGGGTGAGCTCAAGTCGTTTAGCAAGGGGATAGGTCATTTGGCCAAAGAAAGCAATACCGGAGTTTTCTCCTTTATTGGTATTGATCAGTGTGAAATTTGCATCAGGGATGCCCAGCAACGGAGCGTCGGCTCCAAAATGTGTCCCTTGCTTTGTGGGATTATCCTGCCTGAAAAAAAACATTCCGCCCGTCCATTTCACCTTGCGTCCTTCTTTTGACTGTATCCTCAGTTCTTCTGTGAACACTTTTACGTTATTGAATTCTTTTCCATAGTCATTAACAATAGTGATGGCATCCAGGGGAGAGAAATCCCCGTCTATTGGCCTGCGGTAGATCCTGTAATTGTTCTGCCAGGCTGTGAGGGAAGTGATCCTGAATCCGGTTGGATCATAATGCAGGGCCAGTGAGGCATTGATATTATCATCCTGCATGGTGGTGGTGGCATTCTGGTTCACCTTAAAGGGTGATTCGAAAGCGGTTGCTTTGTCGGGAGCCAGCGGGAAAGGGCCATCGTTCCTGTTATTCTGGTGCTTGAAATTCAACACTGCATGGAAACGGGAAGCAGGGTAGTATTGCAGATAGTAGTTCCCCGTGATCTGTTTCTGGTTGTCAAAATCTGTGTTGGTGAATTCGTTGGTATAATAACCTTTCCGCTGATCATACATGGCAGCGGCGCCGAAAAAAAGTTTGTCAGCAATCAATGGAAATTTCACAGAGCCACCGAATCGCTGCTGGCCATAATCACCAATGCTCAGTTCTGTATAGGCATCCAGTTTGTTCTGAGGTTTTTTTGTAATGATGTTGATCACTCCGCCCATGGCATTTCTTCCATACAGGGTACCCTGGGGGCCACGCAGGATCTCAATTCTTTCTACGTCAAACAATTGCGGGATATAAGTGTCCAGGCTGAACTGATTCACGCCGTCCACATAAGTGGCAACAGCCTGTTCATAAGACGTTGTTGTGATACCCCGGATAGAACTCACGTTCCTGTAATCACCCGAATTCGCACTGTAAAGATTCGGCACCAGTCCGGAGATCTGATTGATATTCCATAATCTGAATTCGTTCACCTGCCTGGCGTTGAAAGCAGAAACAGCAGAGGGGATGCGTTGTATTTTTTCTTCCAGTTTTTCTGCAGATACCACCACTTCATCGAGATTATTATAAGATGGTGAGAGAATGGCATGTACAGTTGCGTCACCCAATGAAAGGTCTGCGGTGTCAACAATGGAGGCGAATCCCGCAGCGCTGATGTTCACGATGTAGATCCCTGCAGGAAGTCCTGCAATCGAATATGAACCATCCGTTTTTGTTACAGCACCTTTACCCGAGTTCAAAATAACTATCGATGCACCAGCTATTGCACTGCCATTAGGCTGTTTAACCAGGCCGGTTATGTTTCTTAAAGATTGAGCAGAAATTAAGTTTGAGAGGATCAGAGCGAAAACTAACAATAAATATTTCATGGGTTTTGATTCTGGTTTTTAACCAAGCAATTCGTCTATAGTTTTTCCGGATAGTCCGAACAGGAAATCTGCAATATTCTCTATGGACTTTTCTAAAAATAATTTTCCTTTTTCAGGACTGGCTTTTGCAGGATTGCCGGACCCGGTGTCTTTGGTGATCTTTGTCCACGGGCGCTGGGCCCAGGCCCAGCCTTCCCTGAATCCTTTGAGATTAAAGCTGAGTGTGGCTCCATCACCGGCGGTATTCAATGGCTGCACCAGTTCCGGAGCGATATACATCATGCAACTCGTTTCAAATTCGTCTGCATGATCCCCGGGATCTTCAAAAATATCTTTCATAGGCGCTGCCTTGTACCAGTTGAGCACCGTAACAAACAGATCCGGGAACAGCAAGGCGAGCTCACGGATCATGGCCACAAAATTATTGGCGCCATGACCGTTGATGATCACCAGTTTCTGCACTTTATGCCTGACCAGCACATCGCAGATATCTTTCAGGATGGCCAGCTGCGTGGACGGCATCATATTCATGCACAGATTAACGTCCAGCTGACCGGTATTCACCCCATAGTCTATACCCGGAAGAAGGATCAGTTTTGCGCCTTTCTCCCATGCTTTGGCAACAGCCCTTTCGGCTACATACCTGGCCTGGATGTTATCCACACCATAAGGCAGGTGATAATTGTGTGCTTCTGTTGCTCCCCAGGGGAGCACAGCAGTTTGATACTGTGTTTCTTTTACAGTTTTCCAGTTCGCCTCTTCCAGTATGAAGGGGCGGGCATGCTCACTCATGATGCTTTTTTTCAAATATAAAGAGTTGCGAATTATATTTGGTCAAATGACACCTGAAAGGAAAAAAAGA
>JAHEFC010000411.1 GCA_024640385.1 Sphingobacteriales bacterium | reverse complement strand
CAACTGATAGGCGGAAAAACCTTCATTGCCGACAGGGAAAAACTGCTGGACCTGGTGAACGAACAGATCGATGAACCCATCGGCCTTGATATGCTCAGCAAAGATCTCAAGGATTTGAAAGAATTGGCAGACACAGAAGATGTAAAACTTCGCTGGACAAGAACCCATGGTTACCGGTACTCAAAGCCCGACTATCGCTATTTCCAGAAAGCCCTGACTGACGACGATAAAGTGATGCTGGTGTTGGCGCAGAATCTCTTCCAAACCTTTAAGCAAACATCCCTGAAAGAGAAGTTCCGTGAGCTGGTGGAAAAACTGATCGCCAACGATGGATCGGTAAAATTCTGGAACGATGCCAAGACCCAGAAATTCATACAACCCGAATGGGACAATGAAAGCACCGGTAACAAATGGCTGCCCGAACTGATTGACGCTATCCATGAAAAAAAGCAGATCAGTGTCAGTTATAATAAGGAGAAAAAACAACTCAGTCCTTATGTACTTAAACAGAACAAGGGTCTCTGGTATCTCGTGGCCTATGATCACGATAAGAAAGGGGAAGAAGCCATCAAGATCTATTCACTGAACCGCATCCAGCAGATCCTGCCCGGCAAATTTGAGTATTATAAAGATCCCGGCTTCAGGCCCGAAGACTATTTCAAATACAGCCTGGGTATCTGGCATCGCAATGGCACATCGCCCATCACTGTCGTATTGGAATTCAACCATCCCCGCCTGATCGAAACCATACAGCAAAACAAGATCCATCCCACACAAAAGATCATCAAACAAACCAGCAAGTTACTCCGCATCGAACTCACGGTGTACGACTCTGTAGAACTGGATGGATTGATACTGGGATTCGGCGAAACCGTGAAACTGATCTCGCCAAAATATCTGAAAGAAAGGTTGAAGCATAAGCTACAAGAGCTATCAAACCTCTATCTGCAGTAAGCCTCTACTTTCTAATCAAAAAACCTCCCGCAACGCCTCTAGTTCCATGGGTGTTCCCATGGTCCCCGATAACCTCGTTTAAGCATGGCCGTTGCCTCCGGATCTCCGGCCACTATTTTCTTAAAAGGGTCATAGATCAACGGCCTTCCCAGCTTCATGGACATATTCGCAAGAATACAACTTGCAGTAGAAATATGTCCTTCTTCAATATCAGCCACTGGTCTTTTTTTATCATCGATCGCCTGCAGGAAGTTCTGCATATGCGCACGCGTAGCAGAAGCTACGTTCAACTCTATGTCTTTCTCTTTCAGATCCTCCGGATACTTCTCTCCTTCAATTACCGCCTCTCTATGAAACTTGAATGTGGCATTGCGGTCCACCGGAATGAAATCACATTTGCCCACACTGCCTGCCAGCGTCCCTTTCTCCCCATAAATCTTAAACGCCCATGGATATTCAGGATCAACGGGCGTTCCCCATGAGCGCATCTGCCAGACACAATTCAAACCTTCGTATTCAAAAACCGCAGTTTGTGTATCAGCGATATTGCTCTTCCCGGGCGAGCTTCCATAAATACCTCCCGATGCCGAGACCTTTTTGGGCCAACCCAGGCCCAGCATCCAACGCACGGCGTCAAACATGTGCACACACATATCGCCCGTAATGCCATTGCTGTACTCCATAAATGCACGCCACCAGCCACGGTGCGGAAGTCCGTCATAAGGGCGCATAGGGGCAGGACCTGTCCACATCTCGTAATCAAAAAACTCCGGGACCTGCTGTAGAGGTGGATTACTGTTGTTGCGCATATGGTAATAGCAGCACATCTCTACGTGGTGGATCTTACCTAACAGTCCTGCATCAACGATTTTCTCTTTAGCCTCCACCAGGTGCGGTGTGCTTCTTCTTTGCAAGCCAACCTGCACCGTTTTTCCCGATGCCCTTGCCGCAGCAAGGATCGCCTCGCCTTCCATCACATCCACGCTGATCGGCTTTTGGAGATAGAGATGCGAACCCGCACGCAAACTATCTATGGCAGTGAGTGCATGCCAGTGATCGGGTGTGCCGATGAGCGTGATCTCGGGCTTTGTCTCCGCAAGCAATTTTCTATAATCTCCGTAGACCGGGATCTTCTTATTCGGTTGAACGCGACCACGGATCAACTCTTCCGCTGCTGTCAACATGTTCCGATCCGGGTCGCAGAGTCCCACCACTTCAATGGGTGCCACCTGGGCCAACCGCAACAAATCGCTTTTGCCGTACCAGCCCGTGCCTATCAGGGCTACCCGCCTGGCAGGTGCCGATGCCCAGGTTTTCCAGGGCCCTTGATTCAATGCTGAAAATGCAAGTAAGGCAGATGAGTTCCTGATAAAATTCCGGCGAGAGGGGGAATGGTGCATAGCGGTAATTAAGGAGTATTAATATACGCAAAGGGAGGGAAATGGCCTTGGCAAGGTCTTTTTATCAGTCACTGGCATCATCGCGGACAATTGACAGTTTATATGCGTCCAAATGATATCCTGGTGCCCTCCATATATGGCCCTTCTGCCGACGACAAAACATTTTAAAAGGGCGAAGCGGACAGATGCCCGTTAAACCTAAGAGAGTATTGCATGGTGATGTAAGCAAAATCGTAATTTCAAATAGTCGGCGCTTGCCATGATTGTTTCACTAACTTTCAAATAGAAATCATCTCATGAATAAAATAATTATCAGTTGTATATCTGCATTCATCCTCACGGCAGGAAGTTTTTGCTCCAATGCACAGCAGGGTGGTACATCAGTAGAAACAAAAAAACCGAACTCGAATTATAAACCCGCATTCGTAGGTCAAACCCGGATCGGTGCCGTTGTCACCAAAACGCCCTATGAAGCCAGGGTGCTGACTTCTAAATTAACGCGTCCCTGGGGCATTGCTGCTTTGCCCGATGGCCGGTTCCTCATTACCGAGCTCGAAGGGAACATGCGTATCGTGACATCTTCCGGATCTATTGGTGAACCCATCAAAGGCATTCCAAAAGTACATGCAGCAGGCCAGGGCGGTCTGCTTGGCATCTGTATCGATCCCGATTTCTCATCTAACAGAATGGTCTATTGGGCTTTTTCCCAAGACGTAGGCAATGATAACCTAACTGCAGTAGCGAAAGGAAAACTATCGGCCGATGAAAAAAGTCTGGAGAACGTGGCCGTGATCTATCAGGCCAAACCAGCTTATAACGGCAATCTGCATTTCGGGGGCCGTGTGAAGATCGCGAAAGATGGTAACCTGTTTTTAAGTACCGGCGAACGCTCCGATATGGCAACACGTCCGCAGGCACAGGAACTGAACTCAGGATTAGGCAAAGTGATTCGCATCACAAAAGATGGCCAACCCGCACCCGGTAACCCTTTCACCTCAACGCCAAATGCAAGGCCTGAACTCTATTCCTATGGTCATCGAAATGTACAGGGTATTGCCTTGCATCCCGAAACCGGTGATCTATGGGAGACTGAATTTGGGCCCCGAGGAGGTGATGAAGTCAACCGGATCGAAGCCGGGAAAAACTATGGCTGGCCCACGATCACCTATGGAATAGAATATGGCGGAGGAAAAGTAGGAAACGGCATTCAACAAAAAGCAGGTCTTGAGCAACCCGTATATTATTGGGATCCTGTGATTTCACCCAGCGGGATCAGTTTCTACTCGGGCAAACAGATCCCGGAATGGAAAAACAATCTTTTTATCTCGGCACTTAGTGGCATGCATGTTTGCAGGTTAGTTATTGAGAATAATAAAGTAACCGGTGAAGAAAGGCTTCTGCCCAGCGAAAATCAGCGCTTCAGGGATATCACCGAA
>JAHEFC010000106.1 GCA_024640385.1 Sphingobacteriales bacterium | reverse complement strand
GCTGAATACAGTAATACCCATCACAGACCTCGCCTGCGCACCGGCGCCCGTTGCAGTCAAAAGAGGTATCACACCCAGGATGAATGCAAATGCCGTCATCAGGATGGGCCGGAACCTGAGTTTGGCCGCTGTGATCGCCGCTTCTTTTAATGGCACTCCTTTCTCGTGCTCGGCTTTGGCAAATTCAACGATGAGGATCGCATTTTTTGCAGCAAGACCGATCAGCATCACCAGGCCAATTTGAGCAAACACATTACTGACAATAAGTGAATTGCTCATCCTCGAAAGGAAAAGACCCAGGAAGGCGCCGAATACCGCAAATGGTGTTCCTAACAACACGCTGAATGGCAATCCCCAGCTTTCATACTGGGCGGCAAGAATAAGAAATACGAAGATGATGGCGAAAATGAACACGGTGCCTCCTTTGCCTTCAGATTGCTTTTCCTGGTAGGATACGTTGGTCCACTGGTACGACATATCTGGTGGCAATGCTGTTTTGGCAACCTCCTGTAATGCGTTCAATGCCTGCATGGAACTATAGCCTTCGGCCGGTGCACCAGATAGTTCTGCTGACCGGTATAAATTGAACCTGTTGGTAAATTCAGGGCCGGTAACATTCTTATAACTAACGAGCGTAGTTAAAGGAACAAGAGCGCCTCCCCTGCTCCTGACGTTGAATTGCTGCATATCCTCCGGCTTAACCCGGTATTCCGGCTCCGCCTGGATATATACACGGTATTGCCTGCCAAAACGGTTGAAATCGTTCACATAATTCCCTCCAAGAAAGGCTCCAATGGTTGTTGAAATGGACGACATGGGCACATCCAGTTTCTCAGCTTTGTCCCGGTCGATCTCCAGTTTGATCTGCGGCGATCCGGATCTGTAAGTGGTTCTGATAGAACCTATCTCAGGACGTTTCCTGGCTTCAGCCATGAACTTATCTGCATTCACTGAAAGGTATTGTGGTGTGTTGCCACCCCTGTCCTGCAACATCAGCGAAAATCCTGCTGATGTACCCAGGCCCTGGATGGGTGGAGGACCAAAAGCAATAACGGTACCCCTGGTGATATCCTTTGCAAATGCCTTATTCAGTTTTTCCACCAGTTTGGCTACAGTCTCACTTCTTTCGTCCCATTTCTTTACTTCCACAAAAAGGAAAGACGCATTTGGGGCATAGGCATTGGTCAGCAGGCTGTAACCATTGATGGTAACAAAACTTCTTACGCCCTCTTCTTTTGAAAGTATTTTTTCCGCCTGTTTAGCTACTTCATCAGTACGTTGGATAGAAGACCCCTCCGGCAGACTGATGTTCATCATGAAATATCCCTGGTCTTCATCCGGCACAAAACCACCCGGGATCCTTGTACCCAACAATCCTGCAGCAACGCCAACAATGGCTACTATAATCACACTCCTGATGGCCTTGGTCACAAAGAACTTTGCAACACCGGTATAACCACTGGTGAACTTGTCAAAAACATTATTGAATCCCCTGAAGAATGCCGCAAGGGGGCCTTTTTTCTCTTTGTGAGGACGGAGCAGTAATGACGCGAGAGCAGGACTCAGTGTCAATGCATTGATGGCCGAGAACACGACTGATATGGCAATGGTGATGGCAAACTGCTGGTAAAGCCGGCCTGTAATACCTGGTGTAGCGGCTACAGGAACAAACACTGCAACCAGGATCAGTGCAATGGCAATTACCGGCCCCGACACTTCTTTCATGGCCTTGACGGTTGCCTCCTTGGGATTCAGGCCCTGTTCAATATTATGCATAACGGCTTCCACCACTACAATAGCATCGTCCACAACAATACCGATGGCCAGCACCAGGCCGAGAAGGGAGAGTGTATTCACAGAAAATCCAAGCAGGGGGAACACCATAAAAGTACCAATCAGCGATACCGGTACAGTCAATAATGGGATCAGGGTCGCACGCCAATCTTGCAGGAATATGAAAACCACCAGGATCACCAGCGCCACGGCTTCAAACAAAGTATGCAAGATCTCCTCGATACCCGCGGTTACAGCCAGCGTGGTATCCAGGGAAACATCGTAAACCATATCAGGGGGAAACTTATCTGATAGTTCCTTCACTTTCGCTTTGATCTGATCAGCTACTTCCAGCGCATTTGATCCGGGGATCTGGAAAAAGCCGATAACTGCGCCCGGATTGCCATTCACACGTGAGAAGCTGCTATAGGTAAGTGTACCCAGTTCGATACGTCCGATATCCTTCATTCTGACAATAGCGCCATCTTTTTTTGCCTTCACTACAATGTTGCCAAAATCCTCTTCACTGATCAGTCTTTCCTGCAACATGACAGTGTATGTGTTCTCAGTTCCTTTGGGCGCAGGAGCTCCGCCGAATTTACCTCCCGGAGTGATCACATTCTGTTGCTGGAGTGCATATTGTATGTCTTCAATGGTGATACCCAACTTGGTAATCAGGTCTGGTTTGATCCAAACACGCATGGCATAGTCAGATCCGCCATATAACAACACCTCACCCACACCCTTAATACGGGCGAGCTCATCCACCATATTGATGTTGGCATAATTGGACATGAAGTTGTTGTCGTAAGTTCCTTTGGGAGAACTCAGGGAAACAAGCAGTAAGGGGAAATTGAGAGACTTCTTCACATTCACACCGGTTTGCTTGGTGGCTTGTGGGAGAAATGGCTCTGCCAGCTTAACCTTGTTCTGGGTAAGCATATTGGCAATATCCAGGTTTGTACCAACTTCAAAGCTCACCTGTAAAGTCATATTACCATCAGAAGTGTTGACGCTTTTCATATAAAGCATATTCTCAACACCATTCACTTTCTGTTCTATGGGAGTAGCAACGGCCTGCTCAACGTTGATCGCATTTGCACCAATAAAGTCGGCACTGATCTGGATCATGGGAGGCACGATCTCAGGGTATTGTGCAACCGGTACAGATTGTAAAGATACCGCCCCGAGGATCACGATGATGATCGACAAAACCATCGCAACAATAGGCCTTCGTACAAAAAATTCAGCCATAAAATTCGCTCTTAATTTTCAGGAATATCTAATGCCGTACTGTCTTTCGGATCCAGTGCCTTTGGAACAACCACCATCCCGTTCCTGAGCAATGCAGTTCCTCCGATGACCACTTTTTCACCGGGCACCAGACCTGATTCCACAATGGTATATCTTCCATATTTCGGGCCTGTCTGTATCAGCTTCATACTGACTTTATTACTGTCGCCAATAACAAAGACCTGCTTCTGGCCCTGGAGTTCAGCAATGGCTTTTTGAGGGATCAATAGGGCAGAATCCCGTTTCTCAATAAGCAGCCTCACTTTGACATACAAGCCTGGTCTGAGCATTCTGTCGGGGTTAGGAAAACTGGCGTCGATGGTGAGTGCCCCTGTGGAAGGATCCACCTGGCGGTCTGCAAAATTGATCACTCCCCGCTGCGGAAATACTGACCCGTCTGAAAGTATCATTTCGACATCCCGGTTAAGTGTCGCATTCCCTTTGGCTTTATTCATGCGATAGAGCCTGAAAAGATCATTTTCTGCCATGGTAAATCTTGCCCTGACCGTTCTGATCTGGGAAATGGTATTCAGGATCATCCTTGAGGCCCCCACATAATCGCCTACCCTCACCTTGGAGATACCGATCATTCCGCTGATGGGCGCTTTGATCCTGGTATATCCCAATTCGATATTTGCGTTTCGCACAGCTGCTTCTGCAGACTGCACTCTTCCCTGTGCCGCTCCAAACTGAGCCTGCGCTGCAACCAGTTCGCGCTGGCTCACGGCATTCATGGCTGCCAGTGGCTCAATACGTGCCAGGTCGGCACGCGCTTTTTCCAAAAGGGTTTTCGCTTCAGCAAGTCCACCCCTGGCCTGGTCCAGTTTATTCTGAAATGGCAATTCGTCGATGGTATAAAGGAGTTGCCCGGCTTTGACATCCCCACCTTCCTGGTAATTCAGTGACTGAACCCAGCCATCCACACGGGATGTGACCTCTACATCAGATTCACCCATGGTTTGGCCCACATAGTCAGCATAAAGTGATACATCCTGCGTAGATGCAGGTATAACCTGAACTTCAAGGGGTGGCAAAGCTTTTTGTTCTTCTTTTTTTTCGCCGCAAGAGCTGATAAGTACAGCAATGGCGAAATATGGAAAGTACCTCAATTTCCGAAGCATAATAAAAATTAGCGCATGAATAATACTGCTAATTTATGCCTTAATAACGCTTGGGCGCCTGTTATTTGCATTTTACTGTTAACATGAGCAGGTTGCAGGTTACAGGTTGCCGCATAATTGATTTCCTGCAACCTGCAACCTGTAACCTGCAACCTGCTCTTCTAGGTGATATTTAATTTAGCAAGAAGAACCCTGGCCATCTTCTCAAATGCCTCTATTGAATATCCAGCGATATGAGGGGTGATGATCACGTTTGGACAGGCTGTTAGTTTGTCGAGCAATTCCTTTTCAGCAGGTGTATACGTTTCAGGTTTCTCATTCTCCAGCACATCGAGGGCTGCAGCACGGATCAGGCCTTCTTCCAGTGCCTTTAGGATCGCATGGCCATCCTGCACCCCGCCACGGGAAGTATTCAGGAAATATGGCTTGCGCGAAAGTGACCTGAAAAAATCATCGTTGGCAAAATGCCTGGTGTCTGGAGTCAGGGGAAGGTGAAGGCTGACTACATCAGCATATCTCGCGATCTGTTCCAGGGAGGCCTCCCTGACATACCCCGACGCATAACCGTATTTGAATTTATCATATGCAAGAACTGTAACATCGAATGGTGCCAGCAGTTTTGCAAATGAACTGCCCGTGTTCCCATACCCTATGATCCCAACCGTTTTACCCGAAAGTTCCTCTCCCCGGTTCGCATCCCGTATCCACTTTCCCTGCTTCACTTCGGCAAAGGAAGAACAGATCCTGTTCATCAACGATAACAGCATGCCCAGTACCTGCTCGGCCACAGCATTACGGTTGCCTTCCGGGCTGCTCTCGCAGCGGATACCTTTTTGTTTTGCATATTCCACGTCGATCAGTTCAAGCCCGCTTCCCAAACGGCCTATCCATTCCAGCGAAACGGCCCGGTCGATCATTGGCTTATCGATCTTCAGCCTCGTAGTTACAATCATGCCAGAAAATTCCGTGATCTTTTCCAGCAGCTCATCATAACTGATTACAGGCTGATTCAATACCTCGTATCCATGCCTTTCCAGTTCTTCCTGCAACAACGGGTGCGCCTTCGCTGTTATGATCACTTTCTTTTTCATTTCATCAACTTCATTAGGTCCACATAATCTTTTACTGAAAGATTCTCTGCCCTTTTAGTAAAAATATCTTTCTGTAAAACATCGGCCGTGAAGAATTGTTTCAGGGGATTTCTCAATTGTTTCCTGCGCTGCCCGAACGCCGTCTTGACCAGCAGAAAAAACTTACGCATGTCCGTTATATTATAGGGATCTCCGTTATTGGTCATCCTGATCACCCCGCTTTTTACTTTGGGAGGCGGGTTGAAACTCTGTTCATCCACATCAAAAAGATATTCAACACTGAACCAGGCCTGTATCAGCACACTGAGAATGCCATAGTCTTTATTTCCGGGAGGCGCTGCGATCCGCTCAGCCACTTCTTTCTGGAACATGCCAATGATCTCATTCACATCATCTTTCCATTCTATCATCCGGAACATGATCTGGGAAGAAATATTGTAAGGGAAATTTCCGATCACGGTGAAATTGCCGGCGAATGGTTTCGGTATCTCGAGAATGCTGCCCCTGATGATCTTACCTTGGAGGTGCGGGTAGGTTTTCTCCAGGTATTCGATCTTCTCATCGTCCAGCTCCACCGCCTTGAAATCAATGCCTTCTATCCGGTGCAGGTATTTAGTGATCGCTCCTCCGCCCGGACCAACCTCCAGCAGCCTTTCAAACCGATGCTCCCTGACCGCCGCCACAATGCGTTGGCATACGGCTTCATCTTTCAGGAAATGCTGTCCCAGCGACTTTTTTAAGGTATACATGCTCTGCCAAAAGTACTACCTTTACCCGCTCAAAGAATCGAATATGGTGGTTAGTACTCAGAAACCGGTAGTAGGTATCACAACAGGCGACCTGAACGGGATCGGCCTGGAATGCATTATCAAAACTTTCTCTGACCAAAGAATACTGGAATTCTGCACCCCGGTTGTTTTTGGTTCCAACAAAGTGGTCAATTTTTACCGTAAATCGCTCCCTGAATACAATATCAATTACAATAACATCAGGGACCTGTCCAAACCCAATCCTAAACAGGTCAATATCCTCAGTACCTGGGAAGAAGAAGTGAATATGAATCCCGGTATCCTGAATGAAACAGGTGGCAAATACGCTGTTTTGTCGTTACTGGCAGCAACCGAAGCATTGAAAGAAGGAAAGATACAGGCGCTGGTCACCGCCCCGATACATAAGAAGAATGTACAGTCAGAGCAGTTCCCTTACACCGGCCACACTCCTTTTCTTAAAAGCTTTTTTGAGGTGAAAGATGTGCTGATGCTGATGTGTGCTGAAAACATGCGTGTGGGGCTGGTCACTGAACATGTTCCGGTAAGTGAAGTGACTAAATATATCACGAAAGAAAATATTGTTTCGAAGCTGAAGATCATGAAGGATACACTTCGTAAAGATTTTGGCATAGACAAACCACGGATCGCCGTGCTGGGTTTGAATCCGCATGCCGGAGATGAAGGGCTGATAGGTAAGGAAGACGACGAGATCATCAGGCCTGCCGTGCTGGATGCCAAACGCTTCGATATGCTGGTATACGGTCCCTATGCGGCTGATGCATTTTTTGCGCGCGGCAACCATGAGAAATTTGATGGCGTGCTGGCCATGTATCACGATCAGGGGCTGATCCCATTCAAGTCCCTTGCGAAAGGACTGGGCGTTAATTATACCGCAGGATTACCCGGTATCAGAACCTCTCCTGATCATGGAACAGCTTTTGATATTGCAGGAAAGGACAAAGCCGATGAATCCTCTTTCAGAGAGGCAATTTTTGTGGCCCTTGATATTTATGATAAAAGAATGGGATACCAGGATGCCCATAGAAATCCATTAAGGAAAATGAGCGCGGCAGTTTTGAGGAATGCGGTGGATGAGGAGATAGCAGAATAGAGGCGAGAGGCGATAGGGGGTTCTTCCTCTCGCCTGTCGCCTATATCTTATTACTTGAACACCTCATCAGCCACTCCCTTATTGATCAGATAATTATCATAAAGGATCTCTACCTTCCCCTTTTTATTCTTGAGTTTATCTTCCTGGGTTTTCGCGGTTTCGCCGGCATCATATTCAAACGTCACGCCTTTCGGAAGTTTGTAATCCTTCGTATTAAAACTGAAGATCACCTTATCGGGCAGTCCATATTTTTCAAACCGCCCATAACTCATCTGCATATCATAAGTACCATTATCACGGGTGGTGGTCACCGCTTTCTGGATCAGTAATTTCTTTTCATCAATATACATGGTGGTCAGCACAACATCTCCGTTATCACTCAGGGGAAGGAGCTTGATGATCTTCACCGGCACCCCATTGAGAACGGATTCACCTGCCGGCACGGCAGTATAATCTTCAGCCATCAAAAGCGAATTCAGGTTCACGCTTACCCCGTTTTTAGGAAGCAATGAAATTCCGCCATCCTTCTTCACCCTGAAACGGTTCGGTTTTTTGTAATAGATCTGCACATTTGAAACGGGGATCTTTAGAAATGCCACATCGGTCTTAAGCTTACCGGTGGCTGTATAATCCTTCACCTGGTCAAGTTTGGCACGTACATCCCGGATCAGTTTGTCAGCATCCTGAGCAGGGCAATTGAGAGACAGAAACACCAGAACCACAAGTAATCTCATGCTGTAAAATTGGCTAATTAACTAATTAACTAATTAGCTAATTAGTTAATTAGCAAATCAGTCAGTCTTATAACAAGCAGTCTGACTATAAGTTCAGGCGAGATCAACTTCGCGATAAGCTTTGATCAGGGCCAATTCACCATCTTTCCCGGGTTTTGAGATGCCGTGCTCCATACCAAGAATGCCACGATAGCCTTTTTCATTGATATGCCTGAAAATGTTCTTATAATTCATCTCCCCGGTTGTGGGCTCTTTACGGCCCGGATTATCCCCGATCTGGAAATAACCTATTTCATCCCATACCCGGTCAATATTTGCTATGATATTCCCCTCATTACGCTGCATATGGTACATATCAAAAAGGATCTTGCACGATGGGCTGTTCACCGCCTTACAGATCATATAGGTCTGGTCGGAATGACGGAGAAACAGGTCCGGATTATCACTCAGGGGTTCAAGCACCATTACCAGTTTACCCGGTTCCAGGACTTCTGCCCCCCTCTTCAGCGCGTCGATCACATTAGCGGTCTGCATATCAAAAGAAAGCGTTCTCTCATAATTACCCGGAACCACAGTGGCATGGGTAGCATTGCAGCGCTTTGCCACTTCCAAAGCTTTTTTGCAGTCTGCGAGCATCTTATCTTTAAACTCCTGCTTCCCGGTGGTGAGTGAAACCTTCCAATGCCAATTGTCCGACGTGATCACAAATACGCCCATCTTCATACCAAGCTTAGCCAATGTGTCCCCGATTTTCGATTGTTCCTCCGGTGAACGGCTCATCATCCCGTTATCTTCGATGGCCCGGAAGCCCTGGTCGTATGCCCATTTGATCTGGTCTATGAAGTTTTTCCCTGCATTATTTTCAAACATACCGTCGTGGGTGCCAAATAACATCTTAAAAGCCTGTTCCGGCTTCTGTGAAGGTTGAGAGGCCAGGGAAGTCCCGGTCATTGCTGTAGCTGTGCCCGCCAGCAGACTGTTGCGGAGGAAATTTCTGCGTTTCATGATTCAATATAATTATTGATTTTGAAACTTCGTACATTGTCTACCCTTAAAGTAAACCCGTGAGTTCCAGATCCATTAATGTTTTGATCAGCGCTTTTTTTTATCTATCGCCATTCACCTTATCTGCCCAGGCCAGTGATCCTTTTACTCCCTACGCATTAAAGATCCCGGGGTCAAATTTTGAATATAATATGGTCCCCATCAAAGGGGGGAGTTTTAAAATGGGCAGTGTTTCAACGGAGAAAGGCAGAAAAGCCGACGAAGGTCCTCAGAAGCAGGTCACCGTTTCTTCATTCTGGATGGGAGCATTTGAAGTGACCCACGACCAGTTTGGTATATTTTATAAAGATGAAAGCGTTTCCCAGGGTTCAAAGGTGGATGCGGTCACCCGCCCAACCGCGCAGTATATCGATCTCAGCTGGAACATGGGCAAGGATGGAGGATTTCCGGTGAACAGCATGAGCCAGGACGCAGCGCTGATGTTCTGCCGCTGGCTTTATGATAAAACAGGCATTTTTTACAGGCTTCCCACAGAAGCAGAATGGGAATATGCCTGCAGGGCAGGAAGCCAGACCACCTATTTCTTTGGTAACGACCCGGCCCAGCTCAGCCAGTATGCCTGGTACAAAACCAATAGCAAGAATAAATACCAGAAAGTTGGACAGAAGAAACCCAACCCCTGGGGCTTATACGACATGATCGGCAATGTTGCCGAGTGGACATTGGATCAGTATGCTGAACAATATTTTGACTCCCTGAAAGGGAAAGATCCGCTGATCACTCCTGCATCCAGATACCCGCGTTCCATCAGGGGTGGATCCTACCTCGACGATGCATCACTACTCAGAAGTGCATCCCGCCAACACTCTGATCCTGACTGGAATATCAGGGATCCGCAATACCCTAAAAGCAGGTGGTGGCTGACTGATGGCATGTTCGTAGGGTTCAGGATAGTTCGTCCCCAGGTGCAGCCTACTAAAGAAGAGGCTGAAAAATTCTATAAATTGTATTTAGGAAAATAATTTTCTTATTCATTAAATAAAACCCAACATGGACCAGGATCAAAAGCAGGCTTCACGACGAGATTTCGTAAAACAATCAACCATACTTGCAGGGGGCATCATTGCAGCTCCGTTGATCAGCAGGGCAAATTATTTTTCTGGAGCAGATAACGTGATCAAGGTTGCCCTGATCGGTTGTGGAGGCAGGGGCACAGGCGCTGCCATGCAGGCCTTATCAACAAAACAGAATGTAAAGCTTGTTGCCATGGCAGATGCCTTCAGGGACAGGCTGGATAGCGCATATAAGGAATTCACGTCCGACGAAGCGAATGTCAAAGCAAAAGTGGATGTGCCGGAAGAAAGAAAATTCGTTGGCTTTGATGCGTACAAGAAAGCCATCCCATTTGCCGATGTGGTGATCCTCACTACGCCACCCGGTTTCAGACCGATCCATTTTGAAGAAGCTGTAAAACAGAATAAACAGATCTTCATGGAGAAACCTGTTGCTACAGACCCTGCCGGTGTTCAAAGAGTATTGGCTGCAGCAGAAGAAGCCAAGAAGAAAAAACTCAATGTTGTGGTTGGATTGCAGAGGCATTACCAGAATTCCTACCGCGAACTATACAAGCGCAAGGACATGATCGGCGACATCACTTCTGCACAGGCATGGTGGAATAATGATGGCGTTTGGGTAAATCCAAGGAAGCCTGGACAAACCGAAATGGAATACCAGATGAGAAACTGGTACTATTTCAACTGGCTCTGTGGTGACCATATCAATGAACAGCATATCCATAATATTGATGTGATCAACTGGTTCAAGGGAGGTTACCCGGTGAAAGCCCAGGGTATGGGCGGAC
>JAHEFC010000410.1 GCA_024640385.1 Sphingobacteriales bacterium | reverse complement strand
AAACTCACTGTGAAGTAATTTTTTAATCTCATCCAGAGTCATCTGAACATATTGTTTGGCAAGTTCAAAAATTTTAGACATCCGTATCCCCAGGAATTTACTTTCGACACCCTCGTACCTGAAATATCGTTGCACGTTTTTTAGTTCAGCGTCATTTTTATATTTGACGAGATCGGCAATAAACTGTTCAGCAGTCATGGTCTAAAGGTGAGAAAAATAAATGTGGAGAATGGATAATTAATCACATTCCCCACATTCCTCACATTCATCACATTTATTCAGGGGTCACAGACCTTTGAATAAATTAAGTTTGTCCCACTTTGAATTCTTCTCTTCTTCAGCCTGGTGTAGGAAGCGTTCTGCGAGTTCAGGATCTTTGGCTTTGATCACATTGAACCTGTTCTCGTGGTACATGAACTCACTTAAAGGCAATGAAGGCTGTTTGGAGTCTATTACAAATCTTTCTCCTTTTGGCTTAAGCGGATTGTAGTGGAATAATGGCCAGTAGCCTGATTTCACTGCAAAGTCCTGTTCTTCTGCACCGTGCGCCATATCAATGCCATGTGCTATGCAATGGCTATAGGCGATGATGATGGATGGACCGGGGTAAGCTTCAGCTTCGAGGATGGTGCGCAGGGTATGTACATCGTTGCCTCCCATGGCTATCTGGGCCACGTAGGCGGTGCCATGTGCAATGGCCTGCATGGCCAGGTCTTTCTTGCTGTTGGTTTTACCGTTCACAGAGAACTTGGCACTTGAACCAAGCGGAGTGGATTTTGATTTCTGACCTCCGGTATTGGAATACACTTCAGTATCCAGTACCATGATGTTTATATTCTCTCCTGTGGAGAGTACATGGTCGAGACCGCCATAACCGATATCATAAGCCCAGCCGTCGCCACCGATGATCCACATGGATTTGTCGGCAAGGAAATCAGCAAGGTGGTAGAGGTTATGCGCTGCTACCGACTTCATGTCTTTTAATTTATCCTTCAGTTCCCTGATGAGATCATGTTTGGTTTTAAGATCTGCTTCTGTTTCTTCAGGCGCATGGGTAAGTGCGTCTGCCAGTTGTTCGCCGATCAGCGGCCTCATTTCGCTCAGCAGCATCAGGCCCATTTCTTTTTTCTTGGTATTGGCCATTTTGATACCGAGGCCGAATTCGGCGTTGTCTTCGAACAGCGAATTCGACCATGCCGGGCCAACACCTTCAGCGTTCTTGGCCCAGGGCGTTGTTGGCAGGTTACCGCCGAAAATGGAAGAGCAACCTGTTGCATTGGCTACGATCATTCTTTCGCCAAAAAGTTGGGTCAGCAACTTGAGGTATGGAGTTTCACCACATCCTGCACAGGCTCCGCTGAATTCAAACAATGGCTGGAAGAACTGTGATCCCTTGACCGTATTCTTATTCACTCGTGTACGGTCTACTTCAGGAATATCAAGGAAATAATTCCAGTTGGCAATTTCCTTATCCTGGATTGGCATTTTATCCACCATATTGATGGCCTTATGCCCGGGATCTGTTTTGCTGGTGATCGGGCAGAACTCAACGCAAAGAGTACAGCCAGTGCAGTCTTCTGTGGATACCTGGAGCGTGTAAGCTTCTTTGGTTTTATCCCATTCCTTGCCTATAGGGTCTGTGTATTTGAAAGATTCAGGGGCTGTAGCCAGCAGTTCTTTGTCATACACCTTCGGCCTGATGGCAGCGTGGGGACAAATGAAGAAACATTTACCACACTGGGTGCAGAGTTCCGGATCCCAAACGGGAACGGCATCTGCAATATTCCTTTTTTCCCATTTAGTTGTTGCAGAAGGATAAGTACCATCTACCGGGAAGGCAGAAACCGGGAGGTCGTCGCCTTCGCCAGAAATGATCTTCGATAAAACTTCTGAGACAAAATCGGGTGCCTTGTCGGAAATATGTTCGCCGAATGCATTGTCACCTAAAACATTTTTAGAATAATCAACCTGGTAGAGATGTTCCAGTGTGTTGTCAACAGCATCGTAATTCTTCTGTACAACGGCTTCGCCTTTTTTCCAGTATGATTCATAGATGGCTTCCTTGATCTTGGCTATGGCCTCTTCTCTTGGAAGCACATTGCTGATGGCAAAGAAGCAGGTCTGCAGTATCGTATTGATACGGTTACCCATGCCAGTTTCTTTGGCTACGGCGTAAGCGTTGATGGTATAGAACTTCAGTTCCTTTTCCTTGATCTCTTCCTGGATCTTCCTGGGAAGTTTGAACCATACTTCATCCTTATCATAAGGCGCATTAAGCAGGAATACGGAACCATGCTCTGCATCTTTCAGGATATCATATTTGGTCAGGTAGTTGAAGTGGTGGCAGGCTACGAAGTTTGCGGAATTGATCAGGTAAGTGGATTCAATGGGTTTCGCGCCAAAACGTAGGTGTGAAACGGTCAGCGATCCGGACTTTTTGGAATCGTATACGAAATAACCCTGTACGTGATCCGGTGTTTTTTCACCGATGATCTTGATAGAGTTCTTATTGGCACTCACAGTACCGTCTGCACCGAGACCAAAGAACAGGCCACGGAATTTATGACGGGATTCCAGTGAAAATGATTTATCGTAACTAAGGCTGGTATGTGTTACGTCATCGTCAATACCCACTGTGAAGTGGTTCTTGGGATGATCGTTCTTCAGTTCGTCGAACACGGCTTTTACCATGCCGGGATTGAATTCTTTTGAGGAAAGACCGTAACGTCCGCCTGAAACCGATGGACGGATTGACGGATTATCGGATTGGCGGATTGATTCTGCTTCAGCAAGGGCGTTGATCACATCCATGTAGAGTGGTTCAGCCATGGCTGAAGGTTCTTTGCTACGGTCCAGCACAGATATCTTCTTAACTGTAGCTGGGAGCATTTGGATGAAGTCTTCAATGGAGAAAGGTCTGTACAACCGAACATAGAGAACACCGGTTTTCTCACCTTTCTCATTCAGGTAGTCAACAGTTTCTTTTACGGCACCTGTACCGGATCCCATTAGGATGACCACGCGGTCTGCTTCAGGATGTCCGTAGTATTCAAACAGGTTGTACCTGCGTCCTGTCAGTTTGTAGAACTTGTCCATTTCCTCTTTTACAACTCCCGGTACATTGGTATACCACTGGTTGGCGGCTTCCCTGTTCTGGAAGAATACGTCGGGGTTCTGGGCTGTACCACGGATAAATGGATTATCGGGAGACAGGGCCCTGTCGCGGTGTGCGTTGACGGCGTCGGTATCGATCATAGCTTTGATCACATCGTCAGTGATCACGTCTACTTCGTTCAGTTCATGAGAGGTTCTGAATCCGTCGAATATGTTCAGGAATGGAACCCTGGTTTTCAGTGTGGATGATTGGGCGATCAGCGCCATGTCCATCACTTCCTGGGGTGTATTTCCGAACAACATGGCAAATCCCGTTGCCCGGGTTGCCATGACGTCAGAATGGTCACCAAATATAGAAAGTGCATGAGTTGCCAGTGTGCGTGCTGCGATGTGAAACACCGTAGGGGTAAGTTCCCCGGCGATCTTGTACATATTGGGGATCATCAGCAGCAAACCCTGTGAGGCAGTGAAAGTGGTAGCTAATGCACCACCCTGGAGGGCACCGTGAATGGCACCGGCAGCGCCAGCTTCACTTTGCATTTCCATTACCCTGGGTGTTTGTCCGAATATATTTTTAATGCCTTTTGCACTCCACTCATCGGCCCATTCTCCCATGGTGGAAGAGGGTGTGATGGGGTAGATAGCACAAACTTCATTGGTTTTGTAGGCTATATAAGCA
>JAHEFC010000105.1 GCA_024640385.1 Sphingobacteriales bacterium | reverse complement strand
AAAGAAGATCTCCAAAGAAACTTATATCATCTGCAACGGATTTAAGCAAAGGTCATACACTTCAAGGATCGCCAAGCTGCTCAACACCGGATTTAAGAATGTTGTACCCGTGCTGGATAACAAAGAAGAACTGGAAGCCTATCGCAAATCTGTGAAAGTGCCTTTCAAATTGGGTATTCGGGTAGCTGCAGAAGAAGAACCTACGTTTCCTTTCTACACTTCCAGGTTGGGTTTAAGGGCCAAAGACATACTTGAATTTTACGTTGACAATATCGAAGGCTACGAAGACAAGTTCCAGCTTAAGATGCTTCACGTATTTCTGAACAAAGGCATCAAAGACGATATCTATTACTGGAGTGAACTGAATAAAGTGGTGAATCTTTACTGCCAGCTGAAAAAGATCTGTCCGGAACTGGATTCGATCAATATTGGAGGCGGCTTTCCGATCAAACACTCGCTCGGTTTTGATTACGACTACCAGTTCATGGTCAATGAGATCGTAGGCAATATCAAGAAAGCCTGCAAAAAGGCCAAGGTGCAGATGCCGAATATTTATACGGAATTTGGTTCATTTACGGTAGGTGAAAGCATGGCCCATATTTACAGTGTAGTGGCACAGAAGATCCAGAACGATCGCGAAACATGGTATATGATCGATTCATCTTTTATCACAACACTGCCAGACACCTGGGGCATCGGGGAAAAATTCCTGATGTTGCCGGTAAACAAATGGAATAATGACTATCACAGGGTGGTGCTGGGCGGCATAACCTGCGACAGCCATGATTATTACGATTCAGAAGAACATATCAACGAAGTGTTCCTGCCAAAACTCACTTCAAACGGCGAAAACGCTGACGACAAGGAGCCGCTTTATGTAGGCTTTTTCCATACAGGTGCTTACCAGGATCAGATCAGCGGATATGGAGGGATAAAACACTGTTTGATCCCATCTCCCAAACACGTTATTATCGAAAGGGATAAGAATGGCAAGCTGATCGATTGGGTTTATGCCAAGGAACAATCGGCGCAGAGTATGTTGAAGATTTTGGGGTACATCAAATAAAGTCAAAAGTAAAAAATCAGATGTTCTGGTTTTGACTTTTGACTTTTGATTTTTGACTTAATTCTTGACAACTACTGTTGTTCCACCATTCTTTTTCTGCTGCCCGGGAGCGAATTCTTTCGCGGATTGCTGTCCATAAACTTTCTTGGCCTGGCCCGGAGGAAGACTGGTTGGCTTATTGGAAACGATCACTGAAGTACTTGAATGTGAATGCCTGCTGCAAGAAGTTGAAAACAATGTGGTTAGAAGAAAAAGGGTTATTCCCAAAGCACGGATTGAAGTTTTCATGAACTTGGTTTTCTTATCTTGACCAAAATCTTTGCCAAATTCAAATTTTTCAACATATATGAGAACGATATTATTAGTTATTTTTTTAGGAGCGGCCAGCCATGGTTTTGCCCAGTCCGCAGAAGACTCTGTAAAGGCAACTGTCAATCGATTGTTCAAGGCAATGAATGAAGCAGACTCTGCCGGGGTGGTGAATGTTTTTGCCCCTGAGGCAGTGATCCACAGTATTGGGAAAACAGCGGTAAAAGGAGAAAGGGTAGAAGAGTTCGGCTCTTCTATAAAAAGACTGAAAAAAGGCCAGCTTGATGAGCGAATAGAATTTGGCGCGGTGCATATTGATGCGAACATGGCATCCGTATGGACCCCCTACCGTTTATACTTCGATGAAAAATTCATCCACTGCGGTGCAGATTCTTTTCAACTGGTAAGATTCAACGGCGAATGGAAGATCATTTACCTGATAGATACCAGGAGGAAGGACTGTGACTAAAGGTAGAAGGCGAGAGGCGAAAGGCGAGAGATCATCATTTCCTCTCGCCTTTCGCCTCTCGCCTTCTACCGTTTTATCAATTGACCTTTAACTTATACTTCTTGATCACCTTCGGGTCATTGAAATACTTATCAGCTTCTGCCTGGTTCACGCCTGGCTCAAATTCAACTGTGGGCAGATCGATCAGTTGAAGCTGGGCCGTTTTAAGTTCAGACCTCAGTTTATTGGTCTTGGTGAGCACGTCGGGGTCACGGTCACCAATAAGCGCATTTTCACTCAGTAAATATTCAAGTCTTTTCGTAATGCCCCTTAACTGGGCGGCAGTGTTCTGCTCCTGGATCTTGGCCGGGGCCACTGCTTCTTTCACAGGAACCAGGGTCAAGCCGATACTTGGCAGGATCTTTCCAATATCTGCCACATCGGGATTTGTTGCCGTAGTGGAGACAACTGTTCCCGCCAGCGCTGTGGAAGAACCTGCGATATCAAATGTAGCCCGGGTGGATTTGTTGGATTTTACGTTCTTACTGACCACATAGAAAGTCAGTTTCAGGTTTTGCACGTAATTGTACATTTCCTGTGAGATCTTCTGGTGCTCCTGGTATTTCTGCGGGTAGTTAATGCCGGGCCTCACACCGATCCTTACAATAGCGGTATCCTTGTTGTGAAATTTATCCGAACCGATGAATTGCACAACAACCGTCCTGAGCCTGGTAGTATCATTTTCCTTGATAAAGTCAAACGGGATGGCCCAGACAAATTCATCGTTGCATTTTGTGATGGGTTTCTCCACGCTGATGGGGATGTTTGAATTGAAATTGATCTGTTCAATGGGAAATGAGCCCGTTTCACACTGGATCCTGAAACGCACTGTGTCACCCTCTTCATTAAATACTGTTCCCAGCACGCCGGTCTTCACGGTAGACTGGGCAATTTCTGTACTATAGAAAAGGATGGTTATAGAGGTATCCACTCTTTCTTCAGGTACATACATATTCTGCACGCCCAGGGAAACCTTGTAGGGCTCGTCGTATTTCAGCTTTCCACTACGGAAAAATGACTTGTCGGCTTTGAAATAGAGGGTGCCGTTTTTTTCGAGTTTGACACCCACGGGCGCCTGCTTGAGGTACCAATTATAATTCAGCGGGTCTTTGTTGATCCTGAGCTCATAATTAAGTACGGAATCAACATGAATGGTGAAATATGGATTGATATTAATAATGCGGAGCACAGTGTCTGCCGGGTCTATCACCACAGGGACAGGAAGGGGTATGGTATCGGTTTTCTTATCCTGCGCAGAAACATGAAAACAAAATAAGATCAAAATCAGGACAGGAGTCAGGATTTTCAATATGGTTGGTTTTGTTCCGCGCGAATTTAGATTTTTTATGTCATCTAAACTCTAATTAAAAAGCTAAAAAACCTCCCCGCGACCGGGGAGGTTCATCAAAACCAACTGCTAATTACTACATATTTAAAGTCAGCTTATTGAATGCTGATCTCTTTGGGTTGAATTTTTGCCTCTATTTTCTTTGGCAGTTCTATATGCAGAATGCCGTTCTCATATTTGGCCTGGATTTGATCTGCATTGATCGTTTCGTCCAGGGTAAAAGTTCTTGCAAATGATTTGTAAGAATACTCCCTGCGGACCATTCTTTCGTTTTCCTTATTGCTCTCCGCTTTCTTTTCTGCAGAAATAGTAAGGATGTTGTTGTCTACATTGACCTTAAAATCACCCTTATCCATTCCCGGTGCTACCACTTCGAGAGTATAAACACTTTCTGTTTCCCTGATATTCACCGGAACTGAAGTACTTACAAAATCATCATTTACCAGCCTTGAAGGGAACTGGGACAAGAAATCTTCAAAAAAAGAATTGATCTTTTTGTCTGCAGGCCTTTGATTAAATCTTACGAGTGTCATATGCTTTGTTTTTTAAGTTGTTTAAACAGATCTGAATCACCCATCAAACCGGATACCACCGAAGAAAATGTGACAATGTGATCAGTACGGAAATGCAAAAGATGACATTTAGGCGCTAAATTGTCGGATGTGCTGCCATTATGGCGTCAATGAAAACAATCATAACAATTTCGCCTAATTTTGTGTTGATTATAAAACTTAATACCCATGTATCCAACAGAGATAGTTGTTCCAATGAAAGAAGAGTTGACTGAAAATGGTTTTGACGAGTTGTTGACCAATGCGGAAGTGGACAGCACATTGAAGCAGGAAGGAACCACCCTGGTCATGATCAATTCAGTATGTGGCTGCTCAGCGGGCTCTGCCCGTCCTGGTGTATTGATGGCAGTTGCCAACAGCCCCAAGCGGCCAGACAGGCTGACTACAAGTTTTGCGGGCTATGATATTGAAGCAGTCAGGAAGATCAGGGAATACCTGCTTCCATATCCTCCGTCATCCCCGGCCATTGCATTATTTAAAGATGGCCAGCTTGTTCATATGATCGAGAGGCACCAGATCGAAGGAAGGCCTGCGCAGATGATAGCAAGCAATCTTATCGCAGCATTCGACGAATACTGCAACTAAACTGTCACTTTGCTTTGTACATAGATGAATCGATCCCGCTTCTGCGGGATCTTTTCTTTTTCAAAAAGCCTTTTTTCAATTATCATTGCACGCACAAGAATTGTTGAATGTATCCTAACCTTTATTATTTTCTCAAAGAAGCGTTCGGGGTTGAGCCCTGGGGCTTCACACAGTATATCAATTCATTTGGTTTTTTTGTTGCCATCTCTTTTTTATTGGCTGCATGGCTTTTGGCTAAAGAACTGAACAGGAAGGAGAAACAGGGATTACTTCAACCTAAAGAAGAGACCATCGTTGTTGGCGAAGCGGCAAAGCCGGGCGAACTCATATTCAATTTTATTTTTGGTTTTATTGTTGGCTACAAGATCCTCGGCGTGTTCTTTAACGCTGGTGAAACCCATCCACAGGAATATATTTTTTCATCAAAAGGAAGCTGGACAGGCGGGATCTTATTGGCTTTGCTGTTTGCAGGACTTCGCTATTACGAAAAGCAAAAGCAGAAACTGGCTCAGCCGGAAAAAAGAACCATCAGGGTTTGGCCTCACGAAAGGGTAGGTGATATCACCATTATGGCGGCAGTGGCAGGTTTTATCGGGGCCAAGGTTTTCGACAACCTTGAAAACTGGGACCGGTTCATTGAAAATCCCATCGCCAACCTGCTTTCACCCAGCGGACTAACTTTTTATGGAGGACTGATCTGTGCCACCATTGCCATACTTTGGTACGCGAAGAAAAAAAATATCGGGCTTCTCCATCTTTGTGATGCGGCTGCACCAGGACTTATGCTTTCCTATGCTACCGGCAGGATCGGTTGCCAGGTTTCGGGCGACGGTGACTGGGGAATTTTCAACAGCGCATATAAACTGGATACGGATGGCTCCATTGTTGAAGCCGCAGCCGGTCAGTTTCAAAATAGTCTGGTGAACGGGTCCCAGTACACCCAATACCTGGTCCGTGAATTCGGGAGCCTGGAAAAAATACCCCATGCCTCATTTCGGGGCCCTTCTTTTTTACCAGATTGGTTCTTTGCTTATAACTATCCGCATAACGTTAATGAAGTTGGCGTGCCAATTCCCGGATGCGAAGGGACTTATTGCAATCAGCTGAATCCCCTGGTTTTCCCAACACCTTTATATGAGTTTATTGCCTGTACACTGCTATTCTTCGTTTTGTGGTATTTCAGAAAAAAACTGCACGTAGCGGGACAGTTATTCGGGCTTTATCTCATCTTTAATGGCGTGGAAAGGTTCCTGATCGAGAAGATCAGGGTGAACACTACCTATTCCATGTTCGGATTTCATCCCACGCAGGCCGAGTTGATCTCTTCTTTACTGGTTGTTGCTGGAGTTTACCTGATGCTAAGAGCAAGAAAAACATCTTCAATTAGCTAAATGCTTTAAAAGGGTCTGAGAGTAAGTGAGTAAGAGAGTAAGTGAGTAAGAGAGTAAGAATCCTCGGTTCTCTCCCTCTCTAACTCTCTGGCTCTCTAATTTTATGCCTCTTTTTTAATATTTCCATCCAAACATCTTAACGTCCGCTCATCACAACCTACCTCCAAGGTAGTAACCTAATCGGCTCCAACTGCGTATCATCTCCATTACCTGTGGACCGAAAATCAATAAAAATAACCACTCGCAACAAAGCAAGTATCTATGCATTGCATAGTACCTACTTTTGAACTGTACTATACAAACAAAGGCACTAAAACAAGTATTATGAGAAAAGAAAGGATTTTGTTCGCTGTCTCCCTACTGACAGCGCTGGCAGGACAAGCTCAAAGCGGAATGATCACCGGGAAGGTCGAAGATCCCTCCCAAAAACCCATGGAAGCAGTCACCGCCACCCTGGTAAGGGCTAAAGACACGGGGATAGTCAAGATCGAATTGACCGACAAAGCCGGGGTTTATCTTTTTAACGGCGTAAATAAAGGGGCATACAGGGTGATGTTCACCGGCTCAGGATATGCTAAACAATATTCCAACATAGTAGAGGTTACAGAAAAATCACAGCACGATCTGGGTAAGGTTGCGCTTAATCCCGAAACCAAGAACCTGAAAGAGATCACTGTAGTGGCCCGCAAACCATTTATTGAGCAAAAGATCGATAAAATGGTGGTGAATGTGGATGCAGCAGTGACCAATGCCGGAACCACCGTACTTGAAGTGCTGGAAAAATCTCCGGGTATCACGGTTGACAGCGATGGCAAGATCAGCCTGAAAGGTAAACAACAGGTGATGGTGATGATAGACGGAAAGCCAACTTATCTTGGAGTAGCCGAGCTCACCAACCTTTTAAAAACCATGCCATCCAGTTCCGTAGAGCAGATCGAGATCATGACCAATCCTTCTGCCAAATATGATGCTGCCGGCAACTCGGGCATCATCAATATCAGAACCAAAAAGAACAAACAATACGGTTTCAATGGCAGTGTCAATGCCAATTACTCCCAGGGTAAATACTGGAGAACCAACGATAACCTGAATCTCAATTATCGCAATGGCAAACTGAACGTATTTGCCAATGGCGGATACAGCAAATGGAACTCATTCCAGAACCTGGATATCAAGCGGACTTTCAAAAACCCCGATGATCCTAAACAGATCGAAGCCATCTTCGAACAACAATCAAGGATGCGGAATGTAGAAGACAATTTCAACATGAAACTGGGAGCTGACTATTATCTCACCAAAAAGACCACCATTGGTTTTGTTACTACAGGATTGATCAACCCTGAGAACTTCAGCTCCAAAAACAAAAGCTACCTGATGGATGCCCATGGCGTCACAGACAGTATTGTACTGGCGCAAAGCCAAACCACCAACAAGTGGAAGAACGGGACATTGAATCTGAATTTCCGTCACCAGTTCGACAGCACGGGCCGTGAACTTACGGCAGACCTGGATTATGCAAAATATTCGTCTGCCGGTAACCAGAACTTTGAGACTTCAACAATGACTCCTGATATGTCCACTATATTGAATGAAGAAAAACTCCGGGGTTATCTTCCTGTCAATATTGATATCTATGCAGCCAAGGTAGACTATGTACAGAACGCATTCAAAGGCAAGATCGAAACAGGTGTAAAGAGCAGTTTTGTAACAACAAAAAATGCGGCCAATTACTACGAGGTGAAAGACCAGGGAGAATCAGTGGATTATGGCAAAACCAATATGTTCGATTACCAGGAGAATATCTATGCGGCTTATATCAATTACAACAGGCAGTTCAAGAAGTTTGGCGTGCAGGCTGGTCTTCGCTACGAATACACCCAAATGCGGGGGGACCAGTACGGTAATCCAACACGTCCTGATTCCTCTTTCAGCCGGGATTACGGAAGTCTTTTCCCCACTGTATTCATCTCGTATAATGCCAGTAAGAATCATACATGGGGTTTCAATATTGGCAGGAGGATCGACAGGCCTGCATACCAGGACCTGAACCCCTTCCTCTTCTTTATTGATCCATATACTTACCAGGCGGGCAATCCCTTCCTGAAACCCCAGTTCACAAATAACATTGAGGTATCACACACTTTCAAAGGATTCCTGACCACTACATTGAATTACAGCCATACCAAGGATTTCCATACGGAAACATTTGAACAGGCCAAACTGCCTAATGGGGATGATGGGTACGCAACTATTGTACGACGTGGTAATATCGGCAAAAGGGACAATGCTGGAGTAGCCGTCAGTGCCCAGGTGCCTGTAAAAAAATGGTGGACTGCTGTAGTTTATACCAACTTAAGTTACAGCAAATTTGAAGGTCCTGTGAACAATGAAATGGTGAATGTAGAAGCAGCAACCCTGTTGTTGAACATCAACAACCAGTTCAAATTCAACAAAGGCTGGAGTGCTGAACTCAGTGGATTCTGGAGGTCGAAAGGTGCAGAAGGCCAGATCCTGATCAACCCGCTCGGCCAGGTTTCTGCAGGTGTGGCCAAACAGGTATTGAAGAACAAGGGAACGGTGAAAATGAATATCAGGGATATGTTCTATACCCAGGTAGTAACCGGCAACATCAACTTCCAGAATACAGAAGCATGGTTCAAGAATGCCAGGGATTCCAGGGTAGCAACCATCAGCTTCACCTACCGTTTTGGCAAGCCCATCAAAGGCGCACCTCAACGCAGAACCGGCGGTGCGAAAGATGAGCAGTCGAGGGTGAAGATGGGAGAAAACTAAACTAGTGTGTTAGCCGGCTAATATGTTAGCCGGGGAATGCATCGGGTAAACAGGGAAGAGAAATTCTCTTCCTTGTTCATCTTGTACATTCTCCGGCTTTCACATTAATCGGCTAACATATTATATTTGCATATGCCTTCATTCGATATAGTCAGCAAAGTAGATGCACAGCTGCTGGACAATGCAGTGAATGTGACCCGTAAAGAGATCACCAACCGGTTCGATTTCAAAGATTCCCACGTAGTGATTGACCTGGATAAAAAAGAGTACAAGATCAAGATCGAAGCTTCGGACGATATGAAGATCCGCCAGCTCATTGATGTGCTGATCAGCAGGGCCAATAAGCAGGGGATTTCCCCGGAAGCTTTTGATCTCAGCAAAGAGCCTTATACCAGTGGAAAAGTGGTCAAATCCGAGGTGCCTGTGCGGAACGGGCTTAAGCAGGAAGATGCCAAGAAGATCGTCAAACTGATCAAGGATTCCGGCCTGAAAGTCCAGGCTTCTATAAACGACGACCTCGTTAGGGTGACCAGTAAAAAGATCGACGACCTGCAGGAAGTGATCCAGCTCTGCCGTAATGCCGATCTGGGGCTGCCGTTGCAGTATGAGAATATGAGGAACTAGTAGAGAGGCGAAAGGCGAGAGGAGAGAGGCGAAAGAATGGATCCTCTCGCCTCTCGTCTCTCGCCTTGATTCTCAATATGTTGGAATAATTTTGACAAATTAGGAAAATAAGCTACCTTTGCTCCCCGCATGGCAAAATCCATGCTTAAAACAAACGAATTATGAAAAAAGGATTACATCCGGAACAATACCGCCTCGTGGTTTTTAAGGACATGAGTAATGGAACTTCATTCCTGACACGCTCTGCGGCCCAAACCAAAGAAACCGTTAAGTGGGAAGATGGCAACGAATACCCGCTGGTGAAAATGGAGATCTCCAACACTTCACACCCTTTCTTCACCGGTCAGAAAATGCTGGTGGATACTGCAGGTCGTATCGACAAATTCAACAAGAAATACGCAAAGAAATAATTTTGCTCACAAATTTGAAAAAGGCTGTCTCGATCAATGAGATGGCCTTTTTTGTGTCCTTACCGGCAAACAAGTAACCGGTCAATGTAAAAAATAAAGAGGCGTCTCAATTGCATTTGAGAAGCCTCTTTATTTTGTAGCTTAGTGCTTCATGTTGTTATTCAGCGAAACCCATTGCAGGGAAAACTTGTTTCCTTTCACGCTTACCAGGCATAGTGCCGACATAAGAACCGGGATCTTCACCACCCGCGAAAAATGGGAGCTTGCTGCTGAATTATTTCCTGGTCTTCATCTTCCAACAGATCTTCCAGCCAACATCATTCCGGGTCCGGATTTTTTCAAAGCAATAGCAGATCATGGATTTGAAAAAGCTTTGAAGCAGGAAATATTATTCAGGGTGATTAATTATCCATGGGATATTCCGGCAATCAATGGCTGGGCGATCCAACAGGATCTGGAGCTGGTAAAAATGTTGCGCCAGTCCCAGCCCTTATCATCTAACATTAGGCTGATTGGGGATCCGGAGCATATTTTTATTGAAGAAGGTGCTGTGGCAGATCACTGCTACCTGAATACAACCCAGGGCCCCATTTATATCGGAAAAAATGTTGAACTGATGGAGGGAGTGATGCTGCGGGGTCCGGTGACAATAGGTGAGGGGTCTGTGATCAAGATGGGGGCAACCATTTATGGTGCAACCACAATAGGTCCGGGATGTATCATTGGTGGTGAAGTTAAAAACTCTGTTTTATTTTCATTCAGCAATAAGGCGCATGAGGGCTATATCGGCGATGCTGTGATCGGATCCTGGTGTAACCTGGGTGCCGGTACCTCCTGTTCCAATATCAGGAATACAGCAACACCGGTCAAGGTATGGAACATGAGCCAGCATTGTTTTATGGAAGCCGGATTGAAATGCGGCCTTATTATGGGAGATTATTCCCGGTGCGGGATCAACACCTCGTTCAATACAGGCACCGTGGTGGGTGTATGTGCTAATATTTTTCAGTCAGGTTCTTTACAACCCAAATATATTCCGAGCTTTAGCTGGGGATCGGATACGGGTATCAGGTACGAACCGGAAAAAGCAATTTCAGACATCAACAACTGGATGTTATTCAAAAACAGGTCAATGACCCAACAAGAAACAGAAC
>JAHEFC010000409.1 GCA_024640385.1 Sphingobacteriales bacterium | reverse complement strand
ATAAGCAGACCGGCCCCCATAGTTATGAAGAGATGCTGGAGCTCGGTTTCCGCAAATACGACGTGGTATGGGTGGAAGGGAAAAGTGCCGCCTGGAGATATCCCGGTGAGATCAACGAATTCAAAGAGCTTGCTCCACTGGTGGAAGAACAACCGTATGATCGGTTCTATAAACGTAAGGACGCCGGAGGGCAGGTTGCAGGTGGCAGGTTGCAGGTTGCAGAGGGAACAGTAGAGCAGGTTGCGGAACAGGTTGCAGGTGGCGGGTTGCAGGTTGCAGAAGAAAAAATAGAGCAGGGTGCAGAAGGATTGACGCACGAGAAAATAGAAAAAAGGCGGATAGCCCTGGTGGAGAAAAAACAAAAACAGGAGGATTCAAAATATCTTCCCAAAGAAAAAACTGAATCTGTTGCTGAACATTTCGCTCATACTGCGGAGCGCCACCGGAAAGTGGCTATTACAATGCCCGCTTCGAGAAATCCGGAGCATGTTGCTGTAATTGCAGCGAAGCCGGAAAAAAAAGAACCCGATCAGGAACCTAAACAAGAGCCCCGTTTTATTCCTGTGCCTGCGGAAATTCCCAAGGCTGCTGAAAAGCCAGAGGAAGTAGTTCCGGCAGTTTCGTTTTCCTATCCCCCTACTCAGTCTTTCAACAGCAACTGGATCATATACCTCCAGTATGCTGGGGTGGCTGCTGCATTGATCTCACTAGTGGTGATCGGTATCCTGATAGGGATGGGTATTAATGATGGTCCAGTTCCTTCCAGGCCGCTGGCATCAGAACCCTCACGCATAACCGAATTGAAGGAAAAACTTTCGGATCCACAATCTGCAGAAGCGATCTCAGCAGTGAGTCAATATGATCAACCTGCTGAAACAGGACAGGCAGTGGCAGCATTGAGAAAAACCAAAGCGCCAGCAAAAAAAGAAGACCAGGCCCTGCAAACATCTTTCAATACCTCCAGTGCACCCCCTCCAGTTACAGAAGACGGAAAAAGGGAAGCAGTGAAGAGAGAGGCCATGGAAACACCTGTTAAAACCTCTGAACCGGTAGATCTTGTTAAGCAGGTCTCTTTGTCGCTGAATAATTATAAAGTGAATATTTTCGGAGGTATAGATAATATTGAAGTGACCGCAACTAACAACGCCGGTGTACCGGTTGAAGAGCTGGTTGTTGAACTCCGTTATATTCTTTCCAATAAAAAGAAAAATTACCTGACCGAGACCATAGTATTTCAGGACCTTAAACCAGGCCAGACCAAAACCTTACCAGGACCTAAATCCAGCCGCGGTATCAAGCTGGAATACCATATCGTTTCTGCCAGGTAATTTTCTGCAACCCGCCACCTTAGCCTGCAACCTAATTATACTACCTTGCATTTCTATGCAGCAGATATTGATACTCGGCGCTGGTAAATCGGCCTCCATTTTAATTGAAACATTATTGCAGGATGCCTTTGAGCACAACTGGTTTATACATGTGGCGGATGTGCAAATAGAGACCGCTGAGAAGAAAATTGCAGGTCATGCAAGAGGTGCAGCCTATGGCATCGACCTGGAAAATGAAGATCAACTTGACAAACTGATTCTTGCAGCTGATGCCGTGATCTCCATGCTCCCTCCTCCCCTTCATATCAGGGCTGCCAAGAAATGCCTGCAACATAAAAAACATTTCCTCAATGCTTCTTACCTGGGTCCGGACATGCAGGCACTGGATGAAGAAGTAAAAGCTGCGGGACTCAGCTTCCTGGTAGAGATGGGACTGGATCCCGGCATCGATCATATGAGTGCTATGGAAATGATCCATGGCATACTTGACCAGGGCGGGAATATTTTCATGTTCCGCTCACATTGTGGAGGCCTGGTATCACCGGAATCTGATGACAATCCCTGGCATTATAAGATCAGCTGGAATCCCCGCAACATCATCCTGGCAGGTAAAGACGGCGCCCATTATCTTGCTGATGGCGAAATATGTCATGTACCATATGCTCAACTTTTCGATCCAGGACGCACAGTCCATGTTCCTGGTTATGGCGACTGGGCCTGGTATCCAAATCGGGACTCCCTTCCATATATAAAAAAATATGAACTCGAAGGGGTATCTGATTTTGTAAGAACTACTTTACGGCATTCTGATTTTGCCAGGGGATGGAAAAAAATAATTGAACTTGACCTGACTAACGACAGGGATAAAACAGATACAAATGGAATATCGATCAATAGTTATTTCAGGCCTTATCTGAAAGAATTTGCAAACTGGGATGAAATATTGAAAGAACAGTTCCGGTTTCTTGATCTTACCCGTGATGAACTGATCAATAAAGGCGAAGCCGCACCTGCTGATGTATTGCAGTCTGTGCTGGAAAAGAAACTGGCACTGTCTGAAAACGATAAAGACATGATCATCATGCTGCATGAGATCGGATACACGCTGGAATCTGGCGATGATATATGGTCAGCGGACGAAGAGATGGCTGGCGGCAGATCCAGGGTTGGCGGTAAATTATGTTTCAGGAAAGCTTCCCTGGTGGTGCAAGGCGAGGACTCAGTGCATACTGCCATGGCAAAAACAGTTGGGCTGCCCCTGGCCATTGCTGTTAAGAATATCCTGAATGGAAAGATCTCCCGGAAAGGTGTATTTATTCCTGTTTATCCTGATGTTTATGAGATCGTGTTGAGTGATCTCGCGAAGAAAGGGATCGTGTTCACGATAACGGAATAAGCAGATCTCTTAGTTCTGCCATCCCTGAAGTAGCCGGCTTTTCAATGGCTACTACGTTTCTCATGCCGGAGATGGAAGGCAGTTTTTTATCAACCACATAACATGGAATTCCCGGTGGCGTGAAACTGACCAGTCCTGCTGCCGGATATACTACCAGTGAAGTCCCTACCACAGCAAAAATATCTGCCGTTGATGTGATCTCAGCTGCTTTCTCGATCATGGGCACTGCTTCTCCGAACCACACGATATGGGGTCTTAATTGAGCGCCGTCGTCTGCCTTATCGCCCAGGTTGATATCGCCGCGGATATCATAGATCAGTCTTTCGCTGCGTGAGCTTCGCATTTTGAAGATCTCGCCATGCAGGTGGAGGATCTTTGAACTGCCGGCACGTTCGTGCAGGTCGTCTATGTTCTGGGTGATGATATGCACGTCGAAATGTTCTTCGAGCGAAGCGAGTATCTTATGGGCCTGGTTGGGTTCGGCCTCAGCTACATTCTTTCTCCTGTAATTATAGAACTCCAAAACCAGTTCCGGGTTGCGGGCAAATGCATCCGGAGTGGCAACGTCTTCGATATTATAACCTTCCCAAAGTCCGTCACTATCGCGGAAGGTTTTCAATCCGCTTTCGGCGCTGATCCCCGCCCCTGTTAAAACCACCAGCTTTTTCATATTCTACCTCCAAGCTAAGTACCTCCAAGGTAAGGACCTTGGAGGT
This sequence comes from Sphingobacteriales bacterium, assembly GCA_024640385.1. GTDB lineage: Bacteria > Bacteroidota > Bacteroidia > Chitinophagales > Chitinophagaceae > Pollutibacter. The sequence goes on along the minus strand of JAHEFC010000409.1, from coordinate 362 downwards.
ACTTACTAACACTATCATTTGAAAATCAATGAAAATTATCTTTTTTACAGCCCTACCTTGGAGGTAGGGACCTTGGAGGTGGTTAATTTTCCCCCGCCATCTCCATGATGATCTTCCACTCTTCTTCGGTTACACGTCCAACAGAAAGGCGACTCAATCGGAGAAGGTCCATATTCGCCAGGCGCTTTTCCATTTTCATCCGGGCCAGCGTGACGGGTTTCTTCAGTTTTTTTACAGGAGCGAAATCCACCACAACCCATGCTTCATCATCGGTTGTTGGATCCTGGTAAAACTCTTTGACCACCTTTGCAATGCCAACGATCTCCAAGCCTTCATTGCTGTGATAAAAAAAGGCCTTATCT
>JAHEFC010000104.1 GCA_024640385.1 Sphingobacteriales bacterium | reverse complement strand
CGTGCTCATCGTCCACAATAATATAATTTCCTCCGTAGCCATCTGCATAATAAATGCGTGGAGAGAGCCCAGGAAGGTGATTTTTAGCATTTGTCCACCACATCAGTCCATATTCGGGATTGGGTTCCGAGGGTTGCCTGGCTGCATTGATCCAGGAACTGGAGATCAGCTGATCATTTTTCCATTTGCCATTTCTGCAGAAAAGCAGGCCAAAACGCGCATGGTCATAGCTGTTGATGAACAGACCGCCACCAAAATGCCCGCCACCGCTGACCGATTGAACCATGAGCCCATCCATATTGACAAATGAGTTATCATAGCCGAACCATCTCCAGGTAGTTGATGCTCCAATGGGATCCATTATCTTTTCTTTCAACACTTGTGGCAGTGGCCTCCGCCAAACCTGGAGAAGCGAGAATGCGAGAAGGTTGACCCTAACGTCGTTATACTCAAATTGGGTTCCCGGCTCCAGGAGGGGCCTGTTTTTCCAGTCGTCCACAGTTCCTTCTTTCGGGGGCCTGTCTGCCCAGTCGCAGAAATCAAATAAACAGCCAGACCAGTCAGAAGACTGCGTCAGCAAATGACGCCAGGTGATCCTGGCATTATGGGGACTGGAGAATTTATCGTCCCAAACATAATTTTTCACCGGTTCATCGATGTTGCGGATCAGGTGTTGATCAGATGCCAGGCCTGCAACTGTAGACAGATAGCTTTTGGTAACACTGAAGGTCATATCCACTCTCCCGGGGTCACCCCATTCAGCAACGATATAGCCATTTTTTACAATCAATCCTGATGCTTTTCCTCTTGGTTTTACAGGGCCGAAGATCCTGAAGTCGGGTTCACGGGAGTATGATTTCAGGATGGCTGTCCTGAGGTCGTAATCTGTTTTGGTTTCATTAACGATGGCAAATCTTACGGCACTGTCTACCAGCTTTGCATTCATTTTTAAGTCAGCAGGACTGCGTTTTTGCCAAACCGTATCAGGAAAATACAGTTGTGCAGATGCACTGAACGAAATGGCAAGGAAAATCAAAAAGGAACATCTCTTCATGATCGTATTTTTATTTCTTTCCTTCCCTGATGGCCTTGAATTCAGAGCCGGGTTTCCATTGCGGGAATGTTTCTTCTCCGGCCAGTTTCAGGCCTACCCTGAAATAAACGGAAAGATCCTGCATGGCTCCTTCCATGGTCCAGGTGGCGGGATCTATCTCATCGGATGTTTGATGGTAATGCTTGCTGTTGTATTCTTCCCTGATCTGTTTACCGTATTCTTTTCCTTTGCCAACAACATCGATTCCTGTTTTCAGGTAAAGTGCAGGGATGCCTTTTTTTGCAAAATTGAAATGGTCAGAGCGATAATAAGAGCCGGCTTCGGGTTTTGGATCCGGTGCGGCGTATCTACCGTCTTTTTCCAGTTCCAGTTTCGCCATGTCTTCGATCTCTGATTGGCCTTGCCCCACAACAGACATGTCCAGTGTTTTCCCAAATGGATTGACACCATCCATATTGATATTCGCAACAGTTTTTTCTGCAGGATAAACGGGATTATTGGCATAATACTCTGATCCGAGCAGTCCCTGTTCTTCAGCTGTAACGGCGAGCATGACTATGGTTCTTGAAGGTTTCTCTTTTAAACTCTGGAAGGCGCGGGCAAGTTCGATCAGTGCCGCGGTACCAGTGGCATTATCGAGTGCTCCGTTATAAATGGAATCCCCATCTGCGCCGGCTTTGCCAATTCCAAGATGATCCCAGTGGGCACTGTAAATGATCACTTCATCCGGTTTTTTGCTGCCAGTGATTTTAGCGATCACATTTTTCGATGATTTGAATTCGGTCTTCACTTTCATTTTTGTGGACACCTTCAAATTAAGATCCATAGCCCTGAAGCCGGGTTTGTTGGCCTTTACCAATAAGGTTGAATCAAAGCCCGCTGCTGAAAACAATTTATTGACTGAAGATTCAGTTATCCATCCAACGGCATCGCAAACCGGAACCCCATGAGTCTCAGCCAGGTTGAGCCTTGATTGGTTGAAATTATTCTGTGCCACTGACCATGGATAGGATGCCGCTGCGGTATTATGGATCACGAGGCATCCCTTTGCACCCTGACGTGCCGCCTCTTCAAATTTGTATGTCCATCTCCCATAGTAGGTCATTTCTTTTCCTTTGAACAGTGTGGTATCTCCTGTCCAGAACCCTGGATCATTGACCATCACCATTACCACTTTGCCTTTCACATCGATGCCTTCGTAATCATTCCAGTTGTACTCAGGGGCTACCACGCCATATCCTGCAAATACAAGCCCGGCATTATCAATACTGATCACTGAATCTGTTTTTGCGGTCCAGAAACCGTATTCGTCGAAGAATTTCAAACTGGTTGTTCCTTTGGACGATTGAACTTTCATAAATGGATCTGATTCTGTAGCAATGCTTACCATGGGAACTTCCTGGATGTAGCTATTACCATTCCCGGGCTCAAGCCCTAATGCTGCGAACTTCTCCTGCAGAAAAGCAACAGTTCTTGTTTCACCTTCAGTAAATGGTTTTCTTCCCATGAAAGAATCGGAAGCAAGAATCATGATGTTGTGTTTCATGCTGTCCGGGTTCATCGCGTTCACGGCATCAGCATCGTCGGACGAAGGCAGAATGCAGGAATAAAAAAGGACCATGGACAATAAAGCAGTGATAAGCTTTAGCATATTCAGATTGTATTTTATTTTTTCAGGCTCTGAAGAATATCTTCTTTTTATACAGGAAATAGCACATGCCCCATTCGAGAGCAAAGATGCATAGTGAGGTAGTGATCATCATGAAGCCTTCAGGTAGTGAAGCCATGCTCATCAGTCCATTTGTTACAGAAGCCACATAGCCATTGAACCACCTGCTGCCCACGATCTCGAAGAACACGTAAATGAACAGGGAGTTCATACCAACTATGGTAAAAAGCTTCAGGTATTTTTTGTGACCGAGTACATCGATCCACCAATAAACAAAAGCGAGTCCCAACAGGCACCAGCCGAGTGAAGCGAGTGTGAATGATGAGGTTGCGATTCTTTTGATGATGGGAGTTACGCCCGCTAAGTCCAGAGCAAAACCGGCTACCAAGGATATTATTCCCCATAAAGCTAGGTTGCGGGTTGCAGGTTCCAGGTTGCGGGTTGCAGGTTGCAGGTTGCGGGTTGCAGGTTCCAGGTTGCGGGTTGCAGATTGCATCTTTTTTTCTGCCACCTGCCACCTGCCACCTGCAACCTGTATAAGCAATCTCCCGGCCATCGCTCCCGCAATAGTATGCACGGCAGTTGGGATGCAGTTAATGGCCACCCATCCTCCTTTATTGATCTGGTTCATTAACACCAGGTCCATATAATTTCCAAAATTATGTTGATCTGTAAAGGGCTGATCGAATCCCGGGATGTTGGTGAAGCGATAAAGGATTTCTGTGAGCAGCAAAAGGAATATGCAGAACAATACCTGGTTCCTGAAATTCCAGTTGAAAACGAGGAATGCAACCAGCGTAGTAAAAGATAATTGTGTGAGTACGTCCCACAATTCAAATGAAAGACTTCCATCTTTTTCTACGGCATAGTCTAACACCCCCCAGAAGAACAGCCACCAGGATCGTTTCAATACTTTCCGGAAAGCTGTTGACCAGGAAACTCCGTTCTTGAATTGTTTGTCAAGTGAGTAAGCCATTGCGGTGCCGGCAATGAACATGAAACCGGGTTGGATCAGATCCCAGAAACGAAGTCCATTCCAGGGATGATGGAAAAATTGGCCGATCAGGGGACTTACAAACGAGTTTTTTGTGAGTTCATCCAGGTGCTCATAAAGGCCTGCACTTTCCAGTGCAAGCAATACCATGATAAAGCCCCTCATAAAATCCAGGGATAGAAGTCTTGACGATGGTTGCGTTTGAGTCAATGGCTGCATTTATTTGTCTTCCGTATCAATTTGAAGAATATGTAACAAACGGTGTATGATAGGTGCAAAAAATACTGCGGTGATCGAAAGGAATGCAACACCACTGTATAGCGCATAAAGGGATGAGAACAGTTTTGCAGAATCGGTTTTCATTTCCGCCACAGGCCCCATTCCGGTAAGTATCATGCAAGCCATATGAAAGCTGTCCAGCCATTCCAGGTCGCCAATGTTATGATATCCGATGGTGCCAATACTGACTGAAAACGCGATCAGGATAAATGCGAAGGCGGCATATCTGGCCAGCCTTTTAATGAAAATAGAAACAGGTGCGATCTGTTGTTTTCTGTGTTCCATATGATCAATTGCTGTTTTCAGTAAAAACCCTGATGAAATTTTCTCCAAGGATTTTCCTGATATCAGTTTTCGAATAACCCCGTTTTTTAAGTGCTTTGGTGATCTTGGGAAAATCAGTCACAGCGTCCAATCCGGTTGGTGCGGATGTGATGCCGTCGAAATCTGAACCGAGTCCAACATGGTCTATACCTATTCTTTTCACTATATAGTCTATATGATCTATCAGCAGACTGAGCGGGGGACGAAGTCCTGCCACTTCTTTTGGATATTTCTCAAAAAGGTAGTCTTCGACAGAGAACAGGCTCATGCCAGTTTTTTTAAGTGAATCCATTTCTGATCTGTGTTTTTCCAGGATCTGTTTATTTCGGGCGTTAAAATTACTGTCCAGGAATCCTGAATAAAAGTTGACGAAGATCACACCTTTGTTCTGCCCGATTGCTGTGATCTGATAATCTTTCAGATTGCGTGGCACGGGTGCCAGTTTGTACACACTGCTGTGTGAGGCAATAACAGGTTTTGTTGTGACCGACAGTACATCCACAAAAGTCTGTTCCCCTACATGAGAAACATCCACCATCATTCCCAGTTCGTTCATTTTCTTTACCACTTCAACACCGAATTCGTTGAGGCCTTTCTGTTCCTGCGGAATTTTGCCTGCAGATTCATCGGCAGCAGAGCTGGCCCATGGTGTGCTGTTATTCCAGGTCAGGGTCATATATCTTGCGCCGCGTTCGTAAAGTTTCTCCAGATTAGACAGGTCGTTCTCGATCATGTGCCCGCCTTCAACACCTATCATGGCGCCGAGTTTTTTTTCTTTGACGGCCTTCTGCAGGTCGGCAGGGGTTTTTACCAGCATCATTTTATCCGGGTTCCTGGCGATCAGGGCATAGAGTGTATCTATCTCAGTATTGGCGTGCTGGTATCCGATCTTGTCGTCTCCAAAAATGGAAAAGATCTGAATGTCCACACCGCCCTGTTTCATCCTGGCCAGGTCAGAATGCGTTTTGCCCCTGTTGTCCTGGTCAAATACAAAACCATTGGTGAGGCTTTTACTGATGAAATCGTTGTGCGTGTCCACTACAATTGCATCACCATGTATACGGCGTACAGAGTTGCCACAACTGGTAAGTATAACCGAAAAAACAAGACATGAGAAAATGGAGAGCCTTTGTAATGTATTCATGTTCAATCTGCTAATGCCTGGTAAGTTAATGTTTTGAATCTTCCGCCGCCATCGAAAGCCGATGGCCATACATTGCGGTAGAATAGTGCTACGATGCCCTCTTTGGGATCTACCCAGTAAGTTGTGGCAAACATGCCACCCCATTCAAATGATCCCACATTCAGCGGCGTTGATCCGCTTTCGAATTCTGATGTGAGTCCAAAGCCCAGTCCGAACTGGTCACCGCCCATCACTGTGGGGCCTACATTGTTGGATGTCATCATGCGTACAGTAGTTCTGGAAAGTATCTGTTTGCCATTGTAACTGCCTCCGTTGAGCAGCATCTGCAGGAAGACGGCATAGTCATATATGGTTGATGAAAGTCCTGCACCACCGGATAAATACAAGCCATTGGAATTGGGATAATCGCGGTCTATGGGTTCAACTATCTTAATAGAGGGCGGCATCATGTGGAGGCCGCTTGAGTCGACCTGGTAAAGGCTGACCAGTCTTGGTCTTTTTTCGGCCGGCAGATAAAAATATGTATCGTTCATGCCAAGCGGTTCGAACAGCCTGGTGCGAAGGAATTTGTCAAAACTCATTCCCGAAACTACTTCAACTACATAGCCGAGCACATCTGAATTCAGGCCATAAGTGAATTTTTCACCCGGCTGATGGAATAAGGGGAGTTTACCCAGATTCTTCATAACGTCGGCCAGTTTATATCCCGGAGTTGCTATTCCGCCGTTCACTCCGTATTTATGGTACATGGCATTGGCTTCTTTAGAACCGATCTGTGCGTAACCAAGCCCCGAAGTATGTGTAAGGAGATCTTTGATGGTGATCTCTCGTTTTGCCGGTATGGAGGTCCATGTGGTGTCTGCCAGGTTGAACTTATCAATCACCGTTGGATTCTTGAATTCGGGGATGAATTTAGACAGGGGGTCGTTAAGCGTAAGTTTGCCTTCTTCATACAACATCATGACGGCCACGCTGGTAATGGCTTTGGTCTGGGATGCAAGACGGAAGATATGATCAGTCCGCATGGGGGTTTTCTTCTCCACATTATCATAGCCAAAGGCTTTTTGGTAAACGATCTTTCCGTTCCTTGCGATAAAGCCAACACAGCCATTCATTTGTCTGTTGTCAACCCAGCTTTGGAGGTTCTGGTCGATGCGTTTGATCCGCTCCTCAGAAAATCCGCCAGCGGCCGGAGTGGCTTTGGCCAGGATAGTTTTGGATGTCTGGGCGTTGACAGATAAGGAGCAAGCCAGCGAAAGCAGGAGAAAAAAGGCCTTCATCTTTAATTTTTCTAAATGTAATGAAAACAGGTTATTCCCTGTATTTCCATGGCATTTCTCCCTTTGTATATGCACGGGATGCTTCCAGGATATAGGTATGGAACTCCAGATCTGAGCTAAGGGCGGTGAATTCGTAGTCTGGTCTCCAGATCTTCATAAATCTTTCCAGGTTAGAGCCCGAGAAGCCGGTGATCTGTTTGACCAGGTCTTTATTGAACCTGTAGTTGATGAATTTATCAGCCTCTTCCTGGAGGAGCCGGTTTTGCAGGGCTTTCAGGTTGTGGTTTCGCCTGAACCTGAACATGTTAATGATCTCATTAGGATCAAGGCCTGCCCCGCCATAGAGGCCATTGCCCCCGGAACTGATACGCAGGCCCCCGGTAGATCCGTTGAAGACCTTCTGGTATTTCATCCGGTTCTCGAGGGAGTCTTGCCGGTACGATTTCCCGATCAGGATCACTTCACGCAATGTTTTATACCCGTCCATTAGCGTAACCTGCAGGGCTATGTCGAAGCTCCTGGTATTTTTCATCTCCCTGACCGGGAACCACATGGTAGGTTTGTTACGGTATGTGAAGTTGATGGAGTCGTTGGGCATGACCATAATATTATATGCCCCCAATGAATCTGTATAGGTCACTTTCCCCGCGGTGCTGGTCACTTTTACGTTGGGCAGTATGAATTTTCGGGTAGAGTCGAGTACAGTTCCGCTTACCATTATTTCCTGTGAAAAAGCCCGAAGGGAAAACAGGAGGACGATCAGAAGAAAGGTTACAGGTTGCAGGTTGCAGGTTGCAAGTGGCAGGTTCCAGGTTGCAGGTGGCAGGCGGATCAGGGGTTTACTCATGCCTTTTCCGTTTTATCCAGCAGCTCACTGATCACTCTTGGGAAGTGGGTATGTTCCAGTACTTGGACCTTTTTGGCAATAGAATCGGCAGTGTCGCCCGCTTCTATGGGTACTTTAGCCTGAAAGATATAGTCACCATGATCGTATAATTCGTCCACATAATGTATGGTGATGCCGGTGTTGGGGTCACGGGCGGCTATCACGGCGTCGTGAACGAAATGCCCATACATGCCTTTCCCTCCATATTTTGGCAGGAGGGCGGGGTGGATATTGATGATCTGGTGAGGAAATGCTTTAACCAGCGCGGGAGGCAGTTTCCAAAGAAATCCGGCCAGGATGATCAGCCTGGGGTGGTAAGCCTTCAGTTCGTCCACATACCCGTTACCCCTGAAAAACTGCTCTTTTTCAATCAGCAGGGTGGGGATACCCTCCCTGGCAGCGATGTCGAGGACACCGGCCCCGGGTTTGTTGCAAACTATGAGGCTGATCTTCACGGTAGGGTCATTCCGGAAGAAATCAATGATTTTTTGGGCATTGGAGCCGGTACCCGAAGCGAATATGATAAGGTTTTTGGGGACCATGATAAGTAAAAAGTTAAAAGTAAAAAGTAAAAAGGGGGCTTTAGCTCGCTGGGGGATTTTTTAATTTTTATTTCTCATTTTTTACTTTTCCCGAACATCCATCTCCAGATCTTTTTCTCATATGCCCAGAAAAACGGGAACTGCCCGAAAAAGAAAGAAACGATGAGAATGATCACCTGGTACCCAAATACGAGTACAACCAGCCTTAACAGGAATTTCAATACCCAGAAGGTCTGGTCAGAAAATCCCACCCAGGTAGTAATATACCTTGATATATAGGCTGTGAGCGTTCCTGTAACGGCAAAAGTGCACATGATCAGAAAGAATTGAGTCCCATTGACCTTCCATTTTGCCCTGAGCTTTTCGAACATGCCGCAAAGAGATGAAAAAATTTGTCAATACAACCCCAAAATTTACCCTAAAGTTCATTCAACAATTCTGATTACATATTAATGACAATAAACACGTGTGAACCTCCACAATCGCTGAAAACCCGCGTCATTTCTGCATTAAAAAAAAATATTAGTTGTTGGTATTTTGTTAATCTGGTACCTTATTTTTGCAGCCAAAGTTGGGTTTTATCCACTTTTCATCAACCAATTGTGATTATGAGTTCTCATCGATCCATTGTTACATCACTCTGCTCCGGATTAGTCCTATTCTTTTTGATTGCGTTTTCTGCTAATACCTATGCCCAGGACGGGAAGGCTATTTTTCAGCAGAAATGTGCTGCCTGCCATGCAGTTGACAAGAATCTTACCGGTCCGGCACTGAAAGGTGTGGAAGAGCGCTGGCCTTCAAAGGCCGACATCTATAAGTGGGTAAACAACAGTGCCTCCCTGATCAAGGCGGGGCATCCCCGTGCTGTTGCCGTGTACGCCGAGTACAACAAGATCCAGATGCCGGCATTCCCGGAGCTGAAGGAAGCTGATATTGACGCCATCCTGGCCTATATCAATACTGCTGCCACGGCTAAGGCTACACCTGCTGCCACTCCCGGGGCTACACAGGCCAGTGCCACAGAAAAGAACGATAGTGCGCTGATCTTCGGTATCCTCACGCTGATCCTGGCGGTGATCATGCTGATCCTGCTCCAGGTGAACAGTAATCTCAAGAAATTATCAGACGAAAGGGAAGGTCAACCTGCCGCGGAAGCAATCCCTTTTTATCGCAATAAGGCCTATATCGCCCTCGCTGCCATCGTGTTATTCATGGTTGGAGGTTTCTATATCTTCCAGGGCGCAAGAGGACTGGGCCGCAGCCAAAACTACCAGCCAGTACAACCTATTTATTATTCCCACCAGGTTCACGCCGGAGTGAACCAGATCAGCTGTTTATACTGCCATAACGGCGCCATGCAGGGCAAGCATGCCAACATCCCGTCTGTAAATGTTTGTATGAACTGCCATATGGGTATCAACGAGTATGCAAAAGGGCCCAAGCTATATCGTGAAGACGGTTCAGAAGTGGATGGAACTGCTGAGATCCAGAAGCTGTATGAGTATGCCGGCTGGGATCCAACCAAAAAAGTCTATAACGGAAAGGGCAAATCCATCGAGTGGGTCCGCATCCACAACCTGCCCGACCATGTATATTTCAACCATGCACAACACGTGACTGTGGGTAAGCAGAACTGCCAGACCTGCCACGGCGAGATCCAGAAAATGGGTGAAGTATACCAGTTTGCCGACCTGAGCATGGGTTGGTGCATCAACTGTCACAGGGAAACTAAAGTTCAGTTCACTGATAATAAGTTCTACAGTATTTATGAGAAGTTCCATGAAGACCTGAAGAACAAAACAATCGACAGCGTGACAGTTGAAAAGATCGGCGGTACAGAATGTATGAAGTGCCACTATTGATCGTAGATACGGCATTGTTTTGCTAACGCAACCTGAACCTAACTTCAATTTACAACAGCAATATGGAGCAAAAAAAGTACTGGCAATCCTTAGGCGAACTGAAAAACAGTGAAGCTTATGAGAAGAGCATACAGAACGAATTCGCTGAGGACCTGCCTGTAGAAGGAGACGACAAGCTTATGGGTGCCACCACCCCCAGGCGAGACTTTTTGAAATACCTGGGCTTCAGCACCACTGCAGCCATGGTAGCCGCCAGTTGTGATATAAGCGTAAAAAAAGCTATTCCTTATCTTAATAAACCTGATACCGTAGTTCCCGGAATTCCCAATTTCTACGCCAGCACTTTTGTGCAGGACGACCAGGTTATTCCCGTTGTTGTGAAAGTGCGCGACGGCCGTCCCATTAAGATCGAGGGTAATGAGCTTTCCTCGCTCACCAAAGGAGGAACATCTCCCAGGGTACAGGCTTCTGTACTGGGGATTTATGATACGGCCCGTTTACGTTACCCTATGCAGAATGATGGTAAGGAGTTCAAAGAAGTAACCACATTCGAGGCTTTTGACAAAATGGTAGGAGAAGCACTGGCCGGCCTCGGTGGTGCGCCGGTTGTATTACTGACTTCTACTGTTACATCGCCAACTACACGCCAGGTGATCTCCGAATTCCTGGCTAAATATCCAGGCAGCAGGCACGTGCAGTACGATGCTATTTCTTACAGCGGCATGCTCCTGGCCAATGAGGCGACTTACGGCAAAAGAGCCATCCCGTCTTATCATTTTGATAATGCAAAAGTGATCGTCAGC
>JAHEFC010000408.1 GCA_024640385.1 Sphingobacteriales bacterium | reverse complement strand
TTTAAACATTTTGCCCGTTAATCTGACTTAAATTGTGTGTACTTTTTATATCCTTAAATCAAATGTTTGACAGGCTCTTTGGATGGTTCAGGAAGAAGTCGGAGCCCCGCCCGGACATTATGTTTGGGAGGTACTCCGATAACAATAAAACTGTGCTCCAGGTTAACCGGTGGACGGATGCGGACAACCTGTTCAAGGAGAAGAAATATCAACAAAGTGTAGATGCTTTTTTTGACTACCTGCGGGATGAAACCACCCGCAACGTGGAAACTGAACGGGAAGGCGAGCTTTTAAATTTCACCATTTACCAGGGATCAAAAGTTGTTCGCGGGCATTGTGATAACCGAAGGGTAACAGCCGAGGTATCGTTGGCAAGAATGCCGGAACCCAGTATTCCTGTGATGCGGAGGTTGCTGGAGCAGAATTATCTTCTCTATTATACCAGGTATACGCTGCACGATGACCGGATCTGCATGCGTTTTGAAACGGATATTGAAACTGCCAATCCAAACAAACTCTATTACGGGTTGAAGGAGCTGGCCACCAAGGCGGATAAGCAGGACGATCTCCTGGTGCAGGATTTCACCACGCTTGAACAGATCGATTCAGACCATGTTGAACAACTGCCCGAAGCAGAGAAAAACATCAAGCTGGAATACTTCAGGCATTTCATCAGGCAAACGGTTGAATATATTGATACGCTCGACAGGGAAAAACTTGCCGGGGGAATTTCTTATATGTTACTGGCACTTGGTTATCGCCTGGATTTCCTAATTGCCCCCGAGGGCAAGCTCCTGCAGGAAATGGAAAAAGCAGTTACTGTTTATTTCAGTAAAGAAGACAGGTCAGTACAGGAAAAGAATCACCTGATGACTGAAGTGTACAGGAAAATGCTGGATAAAAAAGATGAAGATATTCTTCCCTACCTCTTCCGGTCCACCTCTACTTTTTCTATTGTTGCCCCTCAACCCCACAAGGTGGTTGCAGATGCCATACAAAATTCGATGCAGAATATGCAGTGGTATAAAGACAATAAATATCCTGAGATTGCACGCCAGATCATGGAGTATGGGATCTCTTACTGCCAGTATTCTTACAGTTTACCCAGGCCCCTGAGCCAGCTTTTCATGATATTCATGGAGATCAACTATCCTGATTTTTTCCTGGACATAGGTTTCAAGGGGCAATTGTATGATCCCGCATCCAACCAGTTTGAAAAAGAGGAGATAGAAGATGCCGTAGAGTATATCCTCAGCTGCTGGCGGGATAAATATCCTTTCCTTTCGTGGAAACCAACAAACATCCGGTACGACAATATTCTTAGCTTCAATCAAAGTTTTCTGGGCGAGATTCAATCGCTGAATTTTGACGGAGTAAATTAATGGCATGGAACCCAGCACAGCGCAATCGATCATCGAGATCTACCAGTATGTGGTGATCCAGATAGCCACCCAAACCGGGAGTGGTACGGGGTTCTATGTGAAAGAATACGATCTTATTGTTACCAATCAGCATGTTGTAAAAGATTCTCCGGAGGTGACCATCGTGGGGAAGCAGTTTACTAAAGCCATATCAAGGGTGTGGTATACAGACAGCAAACATGATCTTGCATTTCTCCAGCCGCCGGAAGGCGTGGAATTTCCTGAGATCAAACTGGGGGACTATAATGAAATAAAAGACGGTGACCAGGTCATTGCCATTGGCCACCCATACGGCCTGAATTATTCAGCCACACAGGGTGTGGTGAGTAAAGTAAACAGGATCAGGGATGGTCTGAAGTTTATCCAGATAGATGCGGCCATCAATCCCGGCAATAGCGGAGGCCCATTGGTGAACCAGCGGGGCAATATTATTGGAGTCAATTCTTTTATCATACGTGGCGGCGATAACCTGGGTTTTGCCCTGCCGGTGAGTTACCTGAAGATCGCGCTTTCACTATATCAGCCTCACCGGGGCATGGCCTCTTCGAGATGTCCGTCCTGTGATTTCCTGGTACTGAGTTCTAATATCGACTCCAACAGGTATTGCCCCAGCTGCGGTACCGAGGTAACCCTTCCCCTAATACCTGAAAAAGAAGTGGAGACCATAGGAGTGGCCAGGGTGATCGAAGATATTCTCAGGTTGTTGGGGAAAGATGTTAAGCTGGCCAGGAACGGCACCAACAATTGGGAAGTGCATGAGGGTTCTGCCAAGATCAGGATCTCTTATAACACGGAAAGCTTTTTTATTGCAGCGGATGCTTATCTCTGCCAGCTTCCTGCAGATGTCACTAAGATCAAACCATTGTACCAGTACCTGTTGCAGGAAAATCATCGTATAGATGGCCTGGTACTGAGTTGTTTTCAGCAGAATATCATACTGTCCAGTTTAACATACGACCACGACCTGAACCAGTCCAACGGTGCTGAAACATTCCGCAACCTCTTTAAAAAAGCCGATGAATATGATGATTTTTTAAAGAAGGAGTTTGGGTGTTTGCAGAGGTTGGAGGAATGATTTACGGATTAGCGGATTGGCGAATTGACGGATTATCTGAATAGCATTGGGCCCGTCAATCCGCCAATCCGCCAATCCGATAATCCGATAATATGCAGAAAAAGAGATTATCTAAAGAAGAGGCCTTACAGAAACTCCGCCATTACTGCGGCTACCAGGAGCGATGCCATAAGGAGGTGAAAGAGAAACTATATGGGTATGGGTTGAACAAAGCGGATGTGGAAGAAGCCATTTCGGTGTTGATCGAAGAGAATTATCTTAATGAAGAGCGATATGCCATTGCTTTTGCCGGCGGATATTTCCGTACCAAACAATGGGGCCGGGTGAAGATCGGGTATGAACTGAAAAATAAAGGAGTGAGTCAATACTGTATCACCAAAGCGATGAAAGAGATCGGCGAAGAAGATTATATTAAAACGATCAGGGAACTTATTGAGAAAAAAAGAGAGTCTATTTCAGACGAAGACCATAATTCCTACACGCGCAATCAGAAGATCATGAATTATCTGCTGCAAAGAGGTTTCGAATCTCAACTGGTACAAAGAGAATTGAGAGCGGAGGACTAGCGCCATTTTTCTAATTCAGTCCGGATATTTTCCTCGTGGTGCTTTGCATGGTAGATGGTGAAATACATCATCTCGCGCAGGGTCAGTTTTCCAAGGAGCGGATGCGGCAATATATAAGTATCCAGGTCTTTTTCAGATAACCGGCTTATCTGTGAGGCCAACTTTGAGGCCAGGCTGTTGAGTTTCCTGTTCAGAGCGGTTTTTTTAGTCAAGGGAATGGGTTGGGGAATGAACCGGCCCGAAGCCCTGCCACCCGCGGCAAGTTTTTGTTTGTACTTGGCTACTAGTTCTTCAAAGGTTTTTCCAGCCCGGTTCGACTTGCCGAATAAAAAGCCAAATACGAAAGTCGGCAACATGAATCCCTGTGTTAATGGCTTAACAGCACGAACCAGGTGATCGAGCTGCTGACCTGCAGTCCATTTTTCATTTCGGCTGAACATGAATTCCTGGTCAGACAGGGATTCTATGTAATCCGTGAAAGAGCTATGATTGCTGATCAATGCGTTGGCGATCTCTTGTTTGTTCACTGGATATTTTTTAGACCATTGGCCACTTAAATGAAGAAGTCAGGTTGATGCGATTTCCTTTTTGCCCGGAGGTTCGAGCGGCTTCAATGATCTCCAGCACGTGAAGTGCATGTTCCACATTGATGCGTGGCTCAATATGGTCGACCAGGGATTGGGCAATTACAGAAGCTCCCTGTTGCCAAACATAGCCTTCGGCGTCTTCCGCAAAACGTTTGGGCTTTTCTGTCCAGGAAGTAGC
>JAHEFC010000103.1:1135-10852 GCA_024640385.1 Sphingobacteriales bacterium | reverse complement strand
CTTTGCATCCAGGTCCGTAACTGAATTTAAGCTTTGCTGCAATAGCACATTGATGTGATCTTTGATGAACTGTGGCGTCTGTACCGGCGGATTCAGTGTATTATAGGCATCAACAATTACGTCATACGCGGCCTGGGCAACGGCTGCATCAGGGCTGGCATCCTTGTCTCTTGTGTTGATCGCATAGGTCTTGTACTTGGGCACAATGCTGTTGAGTGCATCATGCATGGCAATATGTACCATTGCCGTATATCGGGAACTCCAGAATGGAGTGACCGGTGGTGGCTGGGGTGTATTCAGCATCACGTAAAAAGCTGCATCGTTCCAGCGAAGCACCATGTCAGCACTTACCATGCCCCATCCGTTGCCATTGCTGTTAAAACGGGCAGAGGCGTTTGACTGAACCTCTGAAGCATCCGTTGAAATATCTTTTCTACAGGCTGTAAAAAACAACACAGATAAAAAGATCAAAAATGATAGGTTTTTAAATTTTCTGCTTTCCCGGAATGGTCTGTAAAACATAACTGGTGTTTTTAGGTATTTGAAAATAGCTTTGAGCAAACCGCGTCTCAAATGAAAAATTACAATACAGAAAAGCCATAGATCATACTAATCGCTGAGATGGGGTCTTTGCCGGATACAAACCCTGAATGGCAGACAGATGCAGCCGGTCAGATTTAGTTCATGTCTGTCGAAAAAATGAACCGTTTGTCTTATAACAGTATTTCTGCTCCAATCGCATTGGAATTTGCTGATCCGGTAGTCAAAGTCCTGTTTGATAAAATGACCTACCCAAGACAGTTTTCCAGGATATCATATTGTGCTAACAACTACTACTGCTAAAAACCTGCACTTCACCGTAAAATGGAATGAAAGCATGGCCCGATTTCAATTATTCGTATCTTATTCCGAGACGATGTGGGCATGCAAAAAATAGATGATCCCCTCATAATATATTTATCCCTGGATTTGACTCACTATTTGTAAAAAAATGACTATGACCTCTTCCCGTAAAGAACTACGATTTGCAAGAACTACCCCATTGGCGTCAATATTCGGAAGCGGGTTATTAGTGATCGTACCTATTCTGAATGCTGCCGTAGGGCCATACTCGGTATTCGCAATGGCGGGGGTATGTGCTGTGGCCTATGCCATGGGAGAAGTCATTCGGTTTAACATTCAACACGTGGAGCCCTTGCATGAGTCCGGCACGGTATCCGAGCGAACTGTTCGAAACGAGCGCTTAGCCAATCTTGCACTGGTACTAGCCTATGCGATTTCTGTATGCCTGTATATCCATATCCTTGCAGCCTTTCTGCTGGGTGGGCTTGGGATCAACACCCCGTTCAGGGAAAATTTAGTTTGTGTAGTGATCATCTTAGCTATTGGAATCATTGGGAGATTCAGAGGACTTGACATGCTTCTCATATTGGAAAGATGGTCATTACGCGTCACCGGGGTGCTTATCTTGCTGCTGATTGCAGGTTTTGCCATTTTCGATTGGCAAGCCATGTCGTCGAATACACTTCAATTACCTCTTTTACCTAAGCAGGACCTATGGACCATCCTCACTGTCTTAGGGGGAACACTCATCGTAGTGCAGGGGTTCGAAACTTCACGCTATCTGGGGTCGGAGTTTGACAGAGACTTGCGTATACGTTCCTGTCGCAGTTCACAAATTGTATCCACTCTTGTTTACCTGATATTTGTAGCTGTAGCCACACCGCTAATGCATTTTCTGGAAAACAAAGTGGAAGATAATGGTCTACTCATGTTGGCAGCCAAAGCTGCAGTGTGGCTTCCGATTCCGCTGGTGATCGCAGCAGTACTGAGTCAGTTCAGTGCAGCTGTAGCAGACGTAGTAGGTGGTGGCGGCAATGTTGCAGAATCAACCAATGACCGCATTGATGAACGCCGTTCTTATGTGTTGATCTGTGGTATCGCTGTTGTGCTTGCGTTCGCCCCTACACTCACCCTTCTTTCATTTGCATCACGTGCATTCGCTTTTTATTACTTCCTTCAATGTCTTGTAGCCATCTCGGTCAGCAAAAGTAGATCTCAAAAACTGATTATTGGCATATTGGCCGGGATACTTGCCTTCATCACAGTATTCGCCGTTCCGGCTGGCTAACAGGCTTTCATATTTTTCTGAAAATGTGATTACCCGTTGATGTATATCTGTGGTTATTTCATTATATTTTGATACATAAAGCCATTCATACTGTAGCTATTTACCTTAAAATTGAATCAACTTTGCATATCAAACCCCTAACCATGTACAAACTCTTTATTTTAACAGTCATTTCCACCCTGGCCATTTCCTGTAATTCCGGCACCACTCCCACACCCGAACCCAAAGACAGTGCTGTTGCCCTGGTGAAAGAAGAAGCCCC
Source organism: Sphingobacteriales bacterium (assembly GCA_024640385.1). Taxonomy (GTDB): domain Bacteria; phylum Bacteroidota; class Bacteroidia; order Chitinophagales; family Chitinophagaceae; genus Pollutibacter. The sequence goes on along the minus strand of JAHEFC010000103.1, from coordinate 8,459 downwards.
TGTGAACTTTTTATATCCCTCAACCTATCCTTCAGACTGGACAATCGGCGATCCGAAAAATATTGTCAAAGTGCAGGAATTGTACAAGATCATGCTCAGTGACTCCAACTATGAAGCCATGAAACCTTATTTCGCTGATACTGTCACCAACGTGCTGTTTGACAACCGGAGAGTAAAACTGAGTGCCGAAGAATTCATCAACAATGTCAAGCAGTTCAGGAAAGGATTTAAAACACTTGATGAGCAATTCCGCAGTTATGTTTCCCTGAGAAGCGATACGCAGAACATAGACATGGTCATGCTTTGGCTGAAGGAAAAAGGTGTTCGCCAAAATGGAAAAGTAGATTCTTCCGGCTACCAGGAAACCTGGAGATTCAATAAAGAGGGAAAGATCGACTACCGGAGCACTTATGTCCGCTACGATTTTTAGCCACCCAACTCAAACTCCATTTCGCCGGTAATGATCAAGGTCATTGCTTTATAGGGCTTCGAGATGATAGCTTTGCGCAATGAAAAACGAATTTCAGCAGGAGCTGCGGATTCCGGTGGGCGATGTGCAGCTTGAAGGGATATTATGCATTCCTGAACATGCAAAAGGCATTGTGATATTCTCACACGGCAGTGGCAGTAGCCGCCACAGTACAAGAAATCAGGCTGTGGCCAAATTCCTGAACACAAGAAATTTTGGCACACTGCTTTTTGATCTGCTGACTGCTGAAGAAGACATGATTTATAATAACCGATTTGACATTGAGTTATTGACAGACCGCCTTTCCGGGGTTACTGGCTGGCTGAAAGATCAACCGGGTATGAATAGATATCAAGTGGGTTATTTTGGCGCCAGCACCGGCGCTGCATCAGCACTAAGAGCTGCGGCACATTCAAACCTGGTAGCCGCTGTAGTTTCCAGGGGTGGCCGGCCGGACCTGGCTAAAGACCTCCTTCCCTATGTAAAATCCCCCACGCTTCTCATAGTGGGAAGCAGGGATACCGAAGTGTTAGAATTGAACCGCTGGGCATTGGACCAATTGACTTGCAAAAAAGAACTTGCCATTGTCAACGGGGCAACCCATTTATTTGAGGAAGAAGGCACCCTGGAAGAAGTAATGGAACTTTCTGCCAACTGGTTCAACAGTCACCTCAGTCAGGCACCTGCAGCTTTGGATACCTGAGTTTTACCTCTTTTCCACATTTCCATCAGTTCCAGCGCCTCTTCATCACTCACTTGTTCGAATGAAGCATAAACCTGGGATACAGCATGATAAAATTCGGGTGTCTCCAGTATCACCACATCATCTGCGATCCTTTTTAATTCAGTCTTGACTTCATCGCCACAAACCGGAGCTGCTACCACAATTTTAGCAGCGCCTTTTTTCCGGCACATCTCAATAGCAGCCATGATGGTTGACCCGGTGGCAATCCCGTCATCAACAATCAAAACGATCTTGTTCTTCATCTCAGGCAGTGGCTCACCTTTTCTTAACATGTTAATACGCCTCCCGATCTCTGTCTTCTGTTTGTCGATCGCCTCATCAATATCTTCCTGGCTTACCTCCCGCAAAGCCCGTTCATTCATATGTACAGAACCGTCCTCCGCCAGGGCACCCATGGCGTATTCAGGATTCCCGGGATGCCCCAGCTTCCTGGAAATGATCATGGATAATTCGGCATTCAGATATTTTGCCACATAGTAGGCTGTTTCTACTCCGCCCCTGGGTATACCCAATACAACGGCGCCCTTGTCTTTATAGTCTGCCAGAGCTTTGGCAAGATAAAGGGCAGCATCTTTTCTATCGTAAAACATAGATCGGCATTTTATATTACAACAACTTTTCCGGCCTCTCCTCTTCTTCTTCAAATCCTTCGTCATAGTCTTCCACAATAAATTCGTCTGATGAACTTCTACCAAACTCATTCAGTTCTTTCAAAGTGAAATCGTCCATGCCCGTGGTTTGCTCCCACTTGTTTTTTTCCTTTCGAAGTATCTGAACAGACAGACCAAAACGTTCCTGGAATTCCTTTTCCACATCGGCCACTTTATTTAAGGGAAGTATCTCCAGCAAACCAGACAGGTGAGTTTTTCTGATCGTACCAATGCTTGTGTCGGAACTGACCAACTCCACGATAGGAGAACTTTCGTATTTCTTATGCCTTTTCCAGTAAAAATTGATCTGCAGGTAAGGATAAAAATCAGAAAACACTTCCTGTATCTCCCTGAGTTTGGTATTATCATTTAATTCAATATACATAACCGGGATTTTTGATTGTTCAATCGCTCCCGAACCTGGGTTTCAAAGCTAGCTTGTTTAACAGGCCAAAACAATGACAGTAATTAGCAAATCAAAGACGCTGGCTTTTGCCTGACATGCATCATACTTCCAAAAAGAATTCTGCCGGAACTTTGAGCTGTCAGATCATGGCTGGAAAAGTAAATGATAATAAGAGCGGAGGTGCTTCAAAACAGCCTTCAGCGCCAAAAAGAAAATTTAACTGGTGGTGGATCTATATTGCCATGCTGATCGCCATACTGGCTCCTTATTCAGCCAGCCTGGTATCCCCGGTCAGCGAAATTACCTGGAAGGAATTTGAGAAAGACATTATCCCGCGGAATGCCGTTGACAGAATTGTGATCGTCAACAATGAAAAAGCAGAACTCTATATCAGGAAAGAATTTGCGAACGACCCCCAGTTCAAGCCTGTTTTCACAACAAAATTCGGGAAAGGCATCAACCCCGGCCCTCACTATTTTATAACCATCGGGTCAGTAGAATCTTTTGAAAGAAAACTCGATGAATTGCAGAAAAATCTTCCTGTAAAAGACAGGATAGACCTGAGTTACAGCAGGGAAACCAGCTGGCTCCCGCAGATCCTGACCTGGATATTTCCGCTGATCTTACTCATTGCTTTGTGGAGCTTCCTGCTAAGACGAAATACAGGTATGGGAACCGGGGGCGGTTCTTCCCTGTTCAATTTCAGCAAGTCTACCGCTACCCTGGTGGAAAAAGAAAGCAGCAACATCACGTTCGATGATGTTGCAGGACTGGAAGAAGCAGAAATGGAAGTTAAAGAGATCGTTGATTTTCTTAAGAATCCACAGGTATTCACTGTACTTGGCGCTAAAATCCCCAAAGGTGTGATCTTGGTAGGCCCTCCGGGTACAGGAAAAACATTGTTGGCAAAAGCTGTTGCAGGAGAAGCAAAAGTGCCCTTCTTCTCGATCTCAGGATCAGAGTTTGTGGAAATGTTTGTTGGCGTTGGAGCATCCAGGGTAAGGGATCTGTTCAAACGGGCAAAAGAAAAAGCACCCTGCATCATTTTCATTGATGAGATCGATGCCATTGGCAGGTCCCGGGGCAAAGGCGCTTTTCTAAGTGGCGGTAACGATGAAAGAGAAAGCACCCTCAATCAACTCTTAACCGAAATGGATGGATTTGGCACAAACAGCGGTGTGATCGTTCTGGCCGCCACCAACCGTGCCGATATGCTCGACCCCGCGTTGCTGCGCCCCGGCAGATTCGACCGGCATATCTACCTGGAACTGCCCAATCTCCGTGAAAGGGAAGAGATCTTCAAGGTGCATATGCGCCCCCTGGTATTGGATGAAAGCATCGACGTACATTTTCTTGCTGCCCAAACGCCCGGATTCTCAGGAGCCGATATTGCCAATATCTGCAATGAGTCCGCATTGATCGCAGCCAGGAAGAAAAAAGAAAAAATTGGCAAAGAGGATTTCCTTGACGCCATCGACCGTGTAATAGCCGGACTTGAAAAGAAAAGCAAGATCATTTCTCCCGAAGAGAAAAAACTGATCGCCTATCATGAAGCCGGGCATGCAGTAGCCAGCTGGAGGCTCAAAAATATTGATCCGCTGGTGAAGGTTTCCATCATACCCCGGGGAAAATCACTGGGAGCGGCCTGGTACCTGCCGGAAGAAAAACAACTCAGGAGTAAATCAGCATTTACAGAACACCTCTGCGCCACACTTGCAGGCCGGGCCGCTGAGGAAATTATCTTCTCTGAGATCTCTTCCGGTGCGCTTGACGACCTGGAAAAAGTAACCAAAGAAGCTTACCTGATGGTCACCTATTATGGCTTCAATGAAAAGATCGGTAATGTAAGCTTTTATGATTCTACAGGCCAGCAGGACAATAGCCTGGTAAAACCGTATAGTGAAGAAACCGGGAAAATTATTGATGAAGAAGTCAGGCAGCTTGTGGATATTGCTTATACCCGCGCTAAAGCTTTATTGATCGAAAACAAAGATACACTCATCAAACTGGCAGAGCTCTTGCTCAGTAAAGAAGTAATATTCAGGGAAGATCTTGAAATGATCCTGGGACCCCGGGGCTGAGCCGGACAGAATTGAGTACCCCATTCAATAAATTATCGCTTCAATACCCATTGATAAAACACCGGGAATATCTTCCTCCATGAGCTTTCGGAATGTTTCCCTTTTTCTTCGATCACCAGTTTCACTTCACTACCTCCGCATTCTTCCATAAGTTTTGCAGCGTCCTGTATCCCGTCTATCAGGTTCAGACCTTCCTTCATTCCACCATAGAAAAAATAGCGCTGGTGTTTATGCAACGAAGACACCCTGCCCCTGATATCACCGGCAAGATCGGGTATCAACCAGAATGAAGGAGAAAGAACGCCAATTCCCCCAAAAACATCCGGATGCAATAAACCTGCATAAAACGAGATCAGGCCTCCCATTGAACTGCCCGCTATAAAAGTATTTGACTGATCGGGCATAGTTCTGAAATGGTCATCCACATAGGGCTTCAGCAGTTTCACTAAAACTTCCAGGTAGGTCTTGCCATTCATCCTGCCATATCCGGCAGGATCGTCGGGATTATACTCATTGATCCTGGTATCACCGGCATTATCTATGCCTATAACAATGCAGGGGTCATCTACCGTGTCAAGATATTCATCAATATTCCACTCACCGGAAAATGAAGTGCTTACATCAAACAGATTCTGCCCGTCCTGCATATACAAAACAGGATACCGTTTTTCAGAATAGGCATAGTCATCAGGAAGATAGATCCATATCCTCCTGCTCATCTTCAATTCTGTTAAAACCACTGAAGTGTACACGGCATAAATTATTCTACATCAAATATACTCCACACTTTATGGCAGTATTCCCTGATCGCCCGGTCTGAAGAAAAATAACCCATTCTCGCTACGTTGAGTACCGACATCCTTGCCCACCGGTCCGGGTCACGAAACACTTCTTCCACTCGTTCCTGGCATTTTATATAATCAGCATAATCTGCCAGAACCAGGTAAGGATCATGGTACAATAATGAATCAATGAGCGGCCGGAACACTGAGCCGTCACCTCCGGAAAAAAATCCGGAAGCAATTAGGTCTATGGCCTCCTTCAATTCAGCATTACTTTGATAATACCAATTCGGATCATACCCCCGGGATCTCAACTCATACACTTCTTTGGTAGTGAGCCCAAACAGGAAGAAGTTCTCAGCACCCACTGCCTCCCTGATCTCCACATTGGCGCCATCCAGGGTGCCAATGGTAAGCGCACCGTTCATGGAGAATTTCATATTCCCAGTACCAGATGCTTCTTTACCCGCAGTTGAGATCTGTTCAGAAAGATCTGCAGCACGATATACCCATTCACTTTTCTTCACATTATAGTCAGGGTAAAAAACAAGCTTGACCTTTCCGGCTACATCAAGGTCTTTATTCATCTTGTCCGCCACCGCATTCACCAGCTTTATGATCAGCTTGGCCATATAATAGCCGGGAGCCGCTTTACCCCCAAACACAAAAGTGCGCGGCACGATATTCAAAAAAGGATCTTTGCGCAGCCTGTTGTACAATGTGATCACATGCAGCAGGTTCAGGTGTTGCCGCTTGTATTCATGTATCCGCTTGACCTGGATATCGAACAATGATTCCGGATGCAGGATCACCCCGGTATGAACCAGTAACTGGTCTGCAAGATGTTTCTTATTGTTGAGTTTAACTTGTTTCCATTTCTGCAGGAAAGCTCCATCATCCGCAAATTTCTCCAGCTTGATCAGCTCGGTTTCCATTCGGGTGATCCATCCATCACCAATATGTTCCGTGATCAGGTCTGCCATTTCAGGATTATACAGCTGCATCCATCTCCTGGGTGTAACACCATTGGTGACATTGAAAAATTTGGCTGGCCAAATCAGGTCAAAATCTCTAAGTACATCCTGTTTCAGTAATTCAGTGTGCAAGGCAGACACCCCATTGATGGCATGGCTGCCGATTGAAGCCAGGTTGGCCATACGGATGGATCTTTGACCAGATTCATCAATGATCGACACCCGCGAAAGCAGATCATTATTGCCTGGATATTTATTCTTCACCTCTTCCAAAAAATGATGATTGATCTCGAAGATGATCTCCAGGTGCCGGGGCAATAATTCTTTGAAAAGATCCATGGGCCATCTTTCCAATGCCTCCGGCAATAATGTATGATTGGTATAACCAAATACCGCACAAGTGATCTTCCACGCAGCATCCCAGGTAAAATCATGTTCATCAAGCAGCAACCGCATCAGCTCCGCAACAGCTATGGAAGGATGTGTGTCGTTTAACTGCAGGGCAAATGAGTCCTGCAGTTTCTCAAGCGGAAATCCTTTGACCCTGTGTATCCTGATAACATCCTGCAACGAACAGGAAACAAAAAAATATTGCTGCATCAATCTCAGCTTCTTGCCAGCCTCAGGTTCATCGTTGGGATATAATACCTTAGTGATAGTTTCAGCCAGTATTTTATTATTCACTGCCGCAGTATAATTCCCTTCGTTAAAACTCCTGAAATCAAAAGGTTCTATCGCCTCAGACTTCCACAACCTCAGGAGGTTCACTGCTTCATTCCTGTAACCGGGAACAGGAGTGTCAAATGCAATTCCCTTTACTTCAAAATCCGGTATCCACCTTACATGAAACACATCATCTTCATCAAAATAAGATTCTGTTCTCCCGCCGAATTTCACTTTGCACATAAAATCGATCTGCCTGATCTCCCAGGGATTGCCATTACGGAGCCAGTTGTCAGTGATCTCAACCTGTTCACCATTCCTGATCAGCTGATCAAAAATTCCAAACTCATAGCGGATGCCGTATCCGATCGCCGGCACATTCAGTGTTGATAAGGAATCCATATAACATGCGGCAAGGCGGCCGAGGCCACCGTTTCCCAAACCCGGCTCTTCTTCTGCCTGCAGAATATGTCCCATATCAAGATTGAGCAATTTCAATGCTTCACGGAACTGGTCAGTCAGCCCCAGGTTTAGCATGGCATTCCCCAGGTGCG
>JAHEFC010000103.1:0-1125 GCA_024640385.1 Sphingobacteriales bacterium | reverse complement strand
CAGAAAGGTAGCCCACTACCTTGGCACCGGGATTTTTGAGGTTTTCAAGCGCCTCGATCCAGTTGTTCATCAAACGGTCTCGCACCGTTTTGGATACAGCCAGGTACCAGTCGTTCGTATTGGCTAATTCAGCCTTCCTGCCGAACATGAAATAGAGATTTTCAAGGATCGCTTTCTTCAAAGCTTCATGACTATTGTCCAACTCGTAATGGTTATTCATCCGTTCCAACTCTTTGGTGTTTATTGCTATTGAAGTTACAACCGGATCAGGCCACTAAATCCACCAAAAGCCGGGTAACTGTAAAATGGCGGGTAGAAATTTGCCTATTTTTACCCCGAATGGAGAGATCAATTCTGGAAGTTGAACACCTTAATGTAAGCCTGGGAGGTAAACCCATTTTAAGGGATATCTCATTTACGGTCAGAGAAGGTGAATGTATAGCCATGGTAGGCCACACGGGAAGCGGGAAGACCACATTGATCAAAGCCCTGGCAGGACAGATCTTTTCCTCCGGAAAACTACAGTTCGGAGGTCAGCACCATCCTAAACTGACCCTGATCAGCCGGCAGCATCAGTTCACCAACCTTTCCAACCTGTCTTCGTTCTATTACCAACAGCGATTCAACTCATTTGATGCAGAGGATGCAAAAACGGCTGATCACGAAATGAAAGCTACCGGAGCCAGCGATGCAGAAATCAATGAAGTGCTGAAAAGATTCGGCGTACTTCATATCAAACATGCCCCGCTGATCCAACTGTCTAACGGAGAACACAAACGTTTCCAGATCGCTAAAGCCATATTGCAACATGCAGATTGGCTGCTGCTGGACAATCCATTCACCGGCCTGGATGTCAGGGCCAGGAAAATGTTGAGCGAATGCCTGGATGAGCTGGTGAAAAGCGGTATTCATATCCTGCTCGTCACCGGCCCTTCAGATATACCACCCATAGTAAGCCATGTGGGTATATTGAAAGATGGAAAACTGGAGCATATCTTAACTCCCGCCGCTTTCAGTCTCATGCAACAGCATGCCAGACCTGAGATCTCGCTAAACAAGGAAGCGCTTGAAAAAATTGAACCGGCTTACAATTATCCTGATTTCAGGGTTGCCGTGAAAATGGTC
>JAHEFC010000407.1 GCA_024640385.1 Sphingobacteriales bacterium | reverse complement strand
ATGGAGCAGGATTATCTGCCGGTATTCAGAAATGTAGGGCTTGGAACAACGGTGTGGAGTCCCCTGGCTTCAGGTTTTTTGTCGGGCAAATATCTCCAGGGCATCCCAGAAGGTTCAAGGTTGTCGTTTGAAACTTTTGGCTGGCTCAGGGACAGGTGGCTGCAGGACGTCAAGATTGAAAAGCTCAAAAAGCTTGTGGGACTTGCTCAAGAACTCGGTGTGTCCATGGCATCACTCGCTATTGCATGGACGGTGGCCAACCCGCACGTTACCACTACCATACTTGGGGCCACCAGGGAAGAGCAATTGATAGATAACCTGAAAAGCCTCGAGGTAGTGAAACTGCTCACTACGGATGTAATGGAAAGGATAGAAGGGATCTTGCAGAATAAGCCGGTTTTGGATCTTGCCTAGCTGAAAGTCGGGCGAAAGGCGAGAGAGACATGTAATTTTGCCTCTCGCCTTTCGCCTCTCGTCTCTCGCCTTTTTTCGTAGATTCATCCATGCGCTGCATCGTCATTTTCCTGCTGCTCTCCGTCAATCTCCTCCATGCCCAGCCGCCATTCAGGTTTGAGTTGAATAAGGTGGTTCACGGCAGTAAGGAAGATCTTCCGCAACTCAGGATCAGATATGAAGAAAAGCAGAAAGGCCAACAGTGGAAAGTTGTTTTTAATAACACTTCTACAGATACCCTCCGCCTGGCCAATGTAGTTCCTGAAGGTGAAGTATATATCACCGGGCTTGGCGATCATTCGCTTTCGAGAGCCCATATTTTCTTACCCCAACGCATACCTGTAAATGTTGTTTTGCCTGATAATGCGTGGGAACTCGGGTATGCATCTGACCAGACTGATCGTTTCGGTGGTGAGTGTATGCTGATGCGTCGAGACAGAACAAGTATACAGCGGGGAGAACGGAGGAGGTTTGAAACGATTTTATATCCGGGTGGTGCAGTTACTTATAATTGTTATGCGGAGCATTATTCCGGTCAATGGCAGGAAGGATTGCGCGTTATGTTTCAGCAAAAAAAGCTTTTTGATGCAGAGCCTTTTGACAGTTCAATGTATGCGAGAAAAGATCTTGCATGGATCCGCAAGGCCTATGTAATGCACCTGATCATGGCCTGGGACAAATTCTACTACGATTCCGGGCGTATTGCATTGGATAAATTCAATCAAAGGGGTAAGGAGTTATACGGGGGTGACGATGTGATCGGCATATGGCCCACCTGGCCCACGCTCGGGCTCGACCAGCGTAACCAGTTCGATATGTACCGAGATCTTCCGGGAGGGAATGCCGGGTTGAAGAAAGCATTTGCAGGAGAAGGTCCCAGGCTCTTCCTGGCATATAATCCATGGGATGAAAGCACCAGGAAAGAAAGGCACCTGTCTGGATTGAAAGATCTTCTCCGTCAAACAGATGCTGATGGAGTTGTGCTGGATACAAGGGGCGAATCCAGTAAGGAATTACAGGCGGCTGCAGACAGTGTGAAAAAAGGCGTTATCATGTACAGTGAGGGCATGGCCGTACCCAGGGATATGCAATATATTGTTTCAGGCCGTGTACATAATGCACTTTACTATGTGCCCATGCTGAACCTGAACAAATTCATCAAACCTGATTTTGCGATCTTCCGTGTGGCTGAATTGTATAAGGAAAAGATCAGAAGGGAGTTTTCATTAGCGTTATTCAACGGGTATGGAACCGAGCTGAATATTTTTGCACCGGGCCAACCCTCATGGGTAACCGAACAGTATAAATACCTGGGCAGAACCAGTATGGTGCTCAGGCAGAACAGCCAAAATTTCACGTTGGGGAAACTCACTCCTCTCATCAATGCAAGCCGTGACAGTGTATGGGTGAATGAATGGAGAACGGACAGGAAAACTGTTTGGACCATTTACAGTATTATTCCATCGGGTATTAAGGATGTTGGATTCGTTACGGATACTGTCAAGGGATCGCATATAGTGGATATATGGCATCACAGGGAATTGTCCGGGGTAGTTGCGAATACCGATGCATTCAACATATCGGATCTTGGAACCAATAATGAAGGTTCTGTAGACGTAGTGGCAAGGTTTCCTGAATTGATCAGGGCTAGCCTGTATGGCGACAGCCTGTCGGTTGATGCAAAAGATGGAGAGCTGTTGATCTGGGCAGGCATGCCGGAATACGGAAAAAAACCACTGCGTATGAATGCGGGGCATAGCCTATTCAGTGTCACAGGAGTTTTTGGTCGGTATGAAGGGGACATTGTTATTCAGTTGATAAAAGATGGTGAGCTCATGGATGAAAGGGTCCTGACCATTGAGCCTGGAAAGGCAAGAAGGGTAAGTGCTGTTATAAAAACCCGCCATGCGAACAGCAGCCCTGAAGGGATGGTGAAGATCCCTGCGGGCGATTTTATTTTCAAAACCACTCAAGGCGACGCATTTATACCGTATCCGGATGAGGATGTAGATTCTGTGTTCCATATGACCAGTTATTACATGGATAAATATCCGGTAACCAACAGGCAGTTCAGGGCATTTCTGCAGTCAACAAAATACAGACCCAGGGATAGTTCTAATTTTCTGAAGCATTGGCAGGGCGGAAAGGTCCGGGCCGGGGAAGAAGACCATCCTGTTGTGTATATATCCATTGAGGATGCCAGGGCATACGCTGCATGGGCGGGGAAGAGATTGCCAACCGAGGTTGAGTGGCAGTATGCGGCCCAGACATCCGAATTGAACGAATGGCCCTGGAAGCAAACCGGTAAGGTTACACGAAAAGAACAGGTAGTTACTGAAACACTGACTGTTACAGAATTGGAGGGAATTGATAAAGGCATGTGTAACCTGGGTGATGGAAAACTGTACCATGTTGGTAGTTTTCCCGGAGGCGTAAATCCTAATGGGTTGTACGACCTCGTTGGTTCAGTATGGCAAATTACAAATGATGAATACCTGAACGGTTCATACCGGTTCATCATACTCAAAGGAGGCAGTTATTTCAAGCCTTCATCGAGCTGGTGGTATGTGCAGGGTGGCCCGAGGGAACTGCATTACAGGCAGATGTTGCTGAGGGTTTCACCCGGATTTGAAAGAAATGCAACTGTTGGGTTCAGGTGTATGAAGGATTGACGTAAATTAGGAATCCGGCTGTCAATCCCGGTAATTATGGATCTCAAAAACAGAACAGCATTCATCACCGGTGCAAGCAGGGGCATCGGCAGGGCTATTGCTTTAAAACTGGCCAAAGAGGGTGTTAACATAGTAATCGCTGCAAAATCAACTGAAGAAAATCCCAAACTGGGCGGCACCATATATTCTGTTGCAGAGGAAGTAGCAGCAGCAGGATCAAAAGCACTTCCCGTGGCTTGTGATATCAGGCATGAAGACCAGGTGATGGCAGCGGTTTCGCAGGCGGTGGTTGCGTTCGGGGGCATAGACATCCTCATTAATAATGCATCGGCCATATCGCTCACACCTACGGAAATGACAGAGGCGAAAAGGTATGACCTTATGCACGACATCAATGTTCGCGGTACATTCTTTGTGAGCAAGGCCTGTATACCCCATTTGAAGAAAGGGGTGAATCCGCATATTCTCAATCTTTCACCACCCATCAACATGGACAAGAAGTGGTTTGCTAACCACCTTGCCTACACGATGAGCAAGTATAACATGAGTATGATCGCTTACGGATTATCTGAGGAACTCAAAAAATACAAGATCGCGGCAAATACTCTGTGGCCGCATACCACAATAGCTACTGCAGCAGTGCAGAACCTTTTAGGAGGTGATGTGTTAATGAAGATGAGCCGTACACCCGAGATCCTGGCTGAT
>JAHEFC010000406.1 GCA_024640385.1 Sphingobacteriales bacterium | reverse complement strand
TCCCGCAAATTGTTTGAACAGGCCAATGAGATCCTTGGCTTCAGACTTTCAGACATCATGTTTACCGGATCCGAAGAAGACCTTAAGCAAACCCGGGTAACACAACCTGCCATCTTTCTTCACTCTCTTATTGCCTATAAAAGCATGGAAGGCGTGACCCCACAGATGGTTGCAGGACATTCTCTTGGAGAATTCACTGCCCTGGTTGCAAATGGAACATTGTCATTTGAAGACGGCCTTAAGCTGGTAAGTATAAGAGCTGAAGCCATGCAGAAAGCCTGTGAACTCAATCCATCCACAATGGCTGCTGTACTGGCCCTGGACGATGCTAAAGTAGAAGAGATCTGTGATGCAGTGTCCAAAGAGCTGAATGATGTGGTGGTGCCAGCCAATTATAACTGCCCCGGCCAGCTGGTGATCTCTGGTTCCAATCATGCCGTTCAGGTGGCCTGTGAAAGGTTGAAAGAAGCTGGTGCAAAAAGGGCGATGCTTTTGCCTGTAGGCGGAGCTTTCCACTCTCCCCTGATGCTGCCTGCAAAAGAAGAACTGGCAACCGCTATTGAGTCCGTGAAATTTCACAACCCTGTTTGTCCGATATATCAGAATGTTGCTGCCAAAGCAGTAACCCGTCCCGATGATATTAAAAGCAACCTGATCGAGCAGTTAACCGGGCCTGTAAAGTGGACTCAGCTGGTCAGGGCAATGATAGCCGACGGTGCAACCAAATTCACTGAAGTGGGTCCGGGTAAAGTACTCCAGGGCCTGGTACTCAAGATCGATAAGACCATGGAGGTAAATGGCGTAAGCTGACCTTATTCAAATTCCGAATTATGAATGTTGTTGTCCGACGTGCAATTAAGGAAGATTGTGTGAGACTGATGGAGCTGGTTAATGAGCTTGCTGTATATGAGAAAGCGCCCCAGGAAGTTACGGTCACCCTGCCGCATTTTATTGAAAGCGGATTCGGTGCAAACCCGGTATGGTGGGCCTATGTAGCTGAAGTGGACGGAACGGTGGAAGGCTTTGCACTTTACTATGTCAGGTATTCAACATGGAAAGGCCAGCGCATGTATCTGGAAGATATTCTTGTTACTGAAAAGATGCGGGGCAAAGGTCTTGGCAAATTATTGTTTGAAAAACTCATTGAAGAGGCCAAAGAAAAAAAGTTTTCCGGAATGGTATGGCAGGTATTGGACTGGAACGAACCAGCCATCAATTTTTATAAGAAATATAATGCCAGCTTTGACGCAGGCTGGATTAATGTCTCCCTCTTATTTTAATTTCAGGTAGCTATTTCAGATTGCAGGTTGCAGGTTACAGGTTGCAGGTTGCAGAATAAATATGCTGTAACCTGCAACCTGCTACCTGGATCCTGCTATATCCGCCCAATCATGAAAAAAAGAATATCCCCTCGCTCCCACAACGATGTCCTTTACCATCCCATCGATCAATAAAATCGAAACAGGCCTGGTATTGATACTGTTGATCAGTTCATTAGAATGCAGGAAACTGCCTGTTGCAAAACTGTAATTTTTCTTTGATATGAAGTTCCTGATCGTTGCAGGATCTTCATCAGAAATGGCCACTACGGCAACACCACGATCTTTAAATTCTTTCTGGATCCGGTCAAGTTCCGGCATTTCCTTTCTGCAGGGAGGGCACCAGGTGGCCCAGATGTTCAGGATCACAACGTTGTTCTTCTGATCTGTAAATTTTTTTTCAGTATTGTTTTTCAGGTCTGTATAACTGAACTCCGGTAATGCTTTTCCCTGGTATTGCATCACCGCTTCCATGGGTGTTTCATAGTTCTTGTGGATCACAGTCAGCAGAAAAACAGATAGTGCAAGAAACAAAACATCACTCGCCACACTGCTCCATTCCTTTTTCCCGGTTGGTAATACAGACTTTCTCCTTATCCCGTCTCTTACCAATGTGTATACAGAGTAAACGATGAACAGGTACACCGCGATCTTCAGCCAGAAAATTATTGTAGTAGTCACATGATCACTTTGTCAAATTAACTCATTGTCCTAACGCCTGCTCCAGATCAGTTAGGATGTCACTGATATTTTCCATTCCCACACTCATTCTGATCAAGCCATCTGTGATGCCGTATTTGATACGGTCTTCACGCTTCACTCCATAATGCGTCATGGATGCAGGATGGCATAGTAGGGTATCGCAGGTGCCAAGAGAAACAGTTCTGGTGCAGAGTTTCAGATTGTTCATGAATTTCACACCGCCTTCAAGTCCGTTCTTATGTTCAAAACTCAACATCGCCCCGGGATGCCTCATCTGTTTCATGGCAGTTACATGATCGGGGTGGGAGGGAAGCCCGTTATAATTTACCTGGGCCACCATATTATGTTGCTGCAGGTAAGATGCCACCGAAGCTGCATTGCTGCAGTGCCGTTCCATCCTCAGCTCCAGTGTTTTCATGCCGTTGATCAACAGAAATGCATCAAAAGCATTTGAGTTTCCGCCGAGCAGCCTGTGGATCTTGGTAGCATGTGTGTTCATAAATTCAAGATCTTTCCCGATCAGCACGCCACCTATGGCCGTTCCATGTCCGTTCAGGAATTTTGTTGTGCTGTGGATCACAAAATCCACACCAAAACGAAATGGCTGTTGAAGATATGGTGTGGCAAAAGTGTTGTCACTGGCAACGATCTTTCCGTATTTCTTCCCCAGCGATGTCAGTGCTTCAATATCCACACATTGTATGGTGGGGTTTGCCGGGGTCTCCAGGTAAACCATCCTGATGCTCGGGTCGGCCTTCAGTTGGTCTTCCGCCCTTTGCAGGTCCCGGAGGTCTTCAATGATCACGCCAATGCCAATGGAAGGCAGTAGCCTTTGTATGATCTCTTCCGTTCCTCCATATAAAGAGAAATGGGTGAGTATTTTATCACCTTGTTTAAGATTGGCCAGCATCAGGGTAGAGATGGCTGCCATGCCTGAAGCATGCAGGATGGCTTTGAGTTCCAGCTTTCCGCCCTGTTCATTTCTCAACCCGAAGGCTTCCATCGCTGCGATCTTCTCTTCGGCCTCCGCCATGGTGGGATTACCCCATCGGGCATATATGAATCCTTTTTCCTGTCCGCTGAATCTTCTCATGCCTTGCTCAGCCTCATCAAAAACATAGGTGGATGATGCGTATATTGGAGTGAGATGTGCGTAATTGGGATCCTGGGTATGCCCGCCGTGTATCGCCAGGGAACTAAAACCGGAAATGGGGAAATTTTTATCAGCCATATTGAACAACCCTTTTTATTTTAGGTGAAGTAGGCTAAAATTAAATCAAAAAAAATGAAGGATACTCTGCAAGAATTTGCCAGGTACAATCTTTGGGCTAACGAGACCCTCACTTCCGTCATATTAGGCCTGGATGAACACCAGCACCAACAGCATACACCAAGCAGCTTCCCAAACCTCTATGCAACCGTACTTCATATGTGGGATGCCGAAAGCGCTTGGTGGCAACGCATGCACAAGCATGAAAAGATCATGGTGCCCAGCCAGAACTTTAATCCAAACATGAGAGAGGCTGTCAATGGCCTCCTTAGTCAATCAACCCTTTGGTCCAATTTCGCATCCACAGTAACAGATCAGGAATTGAAATCTGTACTTCAATACAGGAATATACGTGGTGATGAATTCACCCAGCCTCTGCATGAAGTACTATTACACGTGTTCAATCACGGTACCTATCACAGGGGCCAATTGGTGACCATGATACGTGCCTTAGGTCATGAGGAAACGCTACCCCAAACTGATTTTATTGTTTGGGCCAGGAAGGTTAAGGGTTGAGGTTAATTGAACAAATTAACGGTTAAATG
>JAHEFC010000405.1 GCA_024640385.1 Sphingobacteriales bacterium | reverse complement strand
ACAGGGGTTTCTGCAGTGATATTTTTCTTTGTGCTGAGCGGATTTCTTATTACCGGGATCCTTCTGCACGATAAAGAGAATTCAGACAATAAGCTGCTGGTGGTGAGGAATTTTATTATCAGGAGAACACTGAGAATATTTCCGATCTATTTTCTCCTTTTATTTATCGTCATCGTGCTGGACTTCCCCTTTGAGGACGATGAGAGGATCTACCAGGCAACCTTCACTTCGAATATTTTTGCATTTTTGATCAATGATTGGCCTAAATACAGTCATACCTGGTCCCTTGGGGTTGAAGAGCAGTTTTACCTTATTTGGCCCTGGCTGATATTATTTCTGTCCGGCAACCATTATAAATATCTGTTCGCTTCTTGTATTGTTATCGCGATCTTCAGTTTCTGGTATTTCGGTGGTTCAAATGATCTTATGTTTGGTTCTCCCCTAACTGCGATCACTACTACAAATCTTGCTGCTTTTGGAGTTGGTGGATTTTATGCCTCACTGGTCAGATCAGAAAATGGAAATTCGGTTATCAGGGGTTCAATTTGGTACATTGCCCTGATCTCATTGGGTCTTGTCTATTACTGGAAGATCTGTCCTTATTACAACTGGCCCGTGGTATTGCCATATCTTAGAATTTTAGCGGTGAGCCTGGTATCGATCGCCGTTATTCATGGAGTGATGCAAATAAAAAAAGGATTTGTTCATTCACATTTCATCGAGAACAGATTGGTAACGAAAATCGGGAAAATAAGTTATGGCAGCTATCTCTATCATATCCCTGTATTGTATTTTTTCAGGCATCACCTGATGGCCAGGGCCGGTAAATTTGGCATTCCTGATGATCCCTATCTTTGGTTCCCGTTATTCTGTATCGCAGTATTTGGCATTGCATATATTTCTTATGAGCTGATCGAGAAGCCGATTTTGAATTATAAGACGCGTTTCAACATCGGAGATTCCTAATCCCTTTTTCTGCTACATTTGGAAACTCTAATCCCAAAACCAATGACAAGAGTTTCCATCTTCCTTTTATTTGTTTGTTTTTCTTTTGCAGCTTTTTCCCAAAAAAAGAAAGCTGAACCAGCCTCGGTTCCGGCACCCGCGTTGGACCAGGAGCAGTATTTCAAATCGCTCAAATGGCGCAATATCGGGCCTTTCAGGGGCGGCCGCTCGGTAGCATCATCCGGTGTGAAAGGCAACGACCAGGTTTACTATATGGGCACTACCGGCGGTGGCGTATGGAAAACCATCAATGCGGGAGCTTCCTGGTTCAATATCTCTGACGGATTTTTCACTACCGGTTCCATAGGCGCAGTGGCCGTATCAGAATCAGACCCAAACGTAATTTATGTAGGGGCAGGTGAACACGCTCCCCGTGGTGTGATGACTTCTTATGGCGATGGCGTATACAAAAGCACCGATGCGGGTAAAACATGGAAGAAAATCGGTTTGGAACTCACCCGTCATATTTCAGGCATCAGGATACATCCGTCCAACCCCGATGTGGTTTATGTGGCGGCACAGGGCGCACTGCACGGTCCTTCAGCAGAACGCGGCATTTACAAGTCGACAGATGGCGGTGCAAGCTGGACTAAAATATTGTTTGTTGATGATAATACGGGCTGTTCTGAACTGAGTATGGATATGAATAATCCACGCATACTTTACGCTGCCATGTGGGATCATCGGCGGTTGCCCTGGGAAGTAAGATCAGGCGGACCCGGATCGGGCTTGTACAAATCTGTGGATGAAGGCAAGACCTGGACCAAACTCACAAAAGGATTACCTGAAAAAATGGGAAAGATGAGTATTGCGGTATCCCGGGCCAACCCGGATAAGGTATATGCGCTGGTTGAAAGTGATACCCAGAAAGAACTTGGTGGTTTGTTTGTTTCCAACGATGCCGGGACTTCATTTAATGTGGCAAGCAAAGACCACAGGCTCACCCAACGCGCCTGGTATTATATAGAAGTGTTTCTTGATCCTAAAGATGAGAATACGTTATTCGTATTCAACTCACCCGGCCTGATCAGTAAGGATGGAGGACGTACCTGGTCAAATATCAGGGGCACCCATGGCGATTATCACCATCTCTGGATCAACCCCGACAATCCGAAAAATATGGTTGTTTCTAATGATGGTGGTGCTGCTGTAAGTTTTGACCAGGGCCGTACCTGGTCTTCACAGAATAATCAGCCAACTGCGCAATTCTACAGGGTGAATGCAGATGATCTTTATCCTTACAACGTATATGCGGGTCAACAGGATAATAGTTCTGTGAAGATAAAAAGCAGTAACCCCAGCGGATATGCGATTTCGGACAGGGAATGGTCTGCCAGTGCAGGTGGCGAAAGTGCTTTCCTTGCTTTCGATCCCAAAAATCCGAGATTTGTAATGGGCGGTTCTTACCAGGGTACAATTGATATTTACGACAGTGAGCTGGGTGAACATAAAGAAGTGATGCAGGTGCCCATTCAATACCAGGCTTTACAGCCCAAAGAGATGAAGTACCGTTTCAACTGGAATGCACCTATCATCTATTCCCAGCACGAACCCAATACATTCTATCACGGGGCCAATGTTTTGTTCAAAACAACAGATATGGGTAAAACCTGGAAAGCTATTTCAGGAGATCTCACCCGGAACGAGACATCCAAACAGGGCTGGAGCGGGACGCCATTTACAAACGAAGGTGCCGGCGGCGAAAATTATGGAACGCTGGCTTATGTGCTGGAATCTCCTTTTGAAAAAGGGGTGATCTATACCGGCAGCGATGACGGATTGGTTCATATCACCAAAGACGGTGGTGCCACCTGGACCAATATCACACCAGCTGGTTTGCAGGAATGCCTGATCAATAGCATTGAAGTAAGTCCTCATGATAAAGCCACCGTCTATATTGCTACAACAAGATATAAGGTGAACGATTTCAGTCCTGCTATTTACAAGTCATCGGACTATGGTAAAACCTGGACTAAGATCGTGAATGGTATTTCGCCTACGGCATACACCAGGGTAGTGAGGGAAGACACGAAGAAGAAAGGTTTGCTGTATGCCGGTACAGAAACAGGGTTCTACATCTCCTATAACGGTGGTGCATCCTGGACCCAGATGCAACTGGGCCTGCCTATTACACCTATCACTGATCTTAAGGTGCACCACGATGATCTGATCGCTTCCACTATGGGACGTGCTTTCTGGATACTTGATGATGTAGAAGTACTGAGAGAGTTTGATGTTAACGCAACCTCATCTTTCAAATTATACACACCAGGCGAGGTGATAAGAACATCTTCAGGCAGTCCTTTGAATATGCCATCTGATGTAGACGAACCTTTAACGCCTATGCCGGGCTTTGCAGGCACCAATGCGGCATCTGGCGCAGTGATCTACTACCAGTTGCCCGATGTGAAGAAAGATACCGTGATCACGATGGAGATCCTGAACAGTAAAAATGAATTGGTAAGAACCTATTCATCAAAAGCTGATGATGGATTTATTTCTTATCCGGGCGGTCCTGATGCGGATCCGAAGCTCCCGGTAAGGAAGGGCCTGAACAGGTTTGTCTGGGATCTTAGAGGAGAATCTGTTGTTGGCGTACCCACTGTATTCATTGAAGGATCGTATGATGGATACCTTGCTGCGCCTGGAGAATATACAGTGAAGCTGAAGCTTGGCGACCAGGTACAAAGCTCGAAGGTGGTATTGAAGCCCCGTCCCGGAATACAGGCTACCCAGGCTGATTATGAAGAGCAAACTGAACTGATGAAGAAGATCGTTGATGAAGCCAGCCTGATCCATAAAGAAGTGATAGGTGCCAGAAAGACCATCAGTCAG